>CAYVBI010000014.1:0-23287 GCA_964448985.1 uncultured Dehalococcoidales bacterium | reverse complement strand
CCCCAGAGCCAGGTCTACAGCATGGCCACCTTCTTCCGCGCTTTCAGCCTGAAGAAACGCGGCAAGCATATTGTGAATGTCTGCCTCGGCACGGCCTGCCACGTGAGGGGCGCGGAACTGATAGTGGAATCCCTGGAGCGGCAACTCGGCATTGGGCGCGGCCAGACCACGCAGGACCTGAATTTCACGCTGGAAAGTGTGAACTGCATGGGTTGCTGCGCTACCGGGCCGGTGGTAAAAATCGGGGAAGAATATTTCGGGCACATGACCAATGATAAGATCGAGCCCATGCTGCAGAAATACCGGGAATAGTATTTTATTATTATGACGGCCAAGCTTAAGACAACCAAGGCGCTGGCGCTGCTGCAGCAGAAGCTTGAGAAAGAGAAGCGGGCGGACCGGCCGCGCGTTTCCGTATGCAACGGCACAGCCTGCCGTCCCTACGGCAGCAACCCCGTGGCGGAGGCCTTCCAAGCGGAGATAGCCAAACGGAACCTGGGGGACCAGGTTGAATTTAAAATCACCGGCTGCCATGGATTTTGCGAGAGGGGCCCCATCGCCATCATCGAGCCGGGCAACCTGTTCTACCAGCGGGTGAAGGTTGAAGACGTGGCGGATATCATCGAAAAGACCGTCCTCAAGAAGGAAGTAATCGAGCGGCTGCTCTTCAAAGAGGAAGGCGCCCCCAAAACTATCCGGGCGCAGGAAGAGCTGCCCTTCTACAGGAACCAGAAGCGCATCGTATTGGGCAACAATACACGCATAGATCCCAGCAGCATCGAAGACTACATCGCCATCGGCGGCTATGCGGCGCTGTCAAAAGTGCTGTCCGAATTACAGCCGCAGCAGGTAATCGATATCGTCAAACAGTCGGGACTGCGCGGCCGCGGCGGCGGAGGTTTCCCCACGGGAATCAAGTGGGAGACCTGCCGCAAGGCCCATGGGGACATTAAATATGTGATCGTAAATGCCGATGAGGGCGACCCCGGCGCGTATGCCAATGAGGGACTTTTGACGGGCAACCCGCACAGCGTGCTGGAAGGCCTGCTGATCGGCGCCTTCGCAATCGGCTCGCAGCAGGGCTATATCTACGTGCGCAATGAGTACCCCCTGGCGCTGAAGAATATAACCATCGCCATGGGACAGGCCGAAGAACTGGGCCTGATAGGCAAGAATATATTAGGATCGGGGTTCGATTTCACGGTTAGGATAAACCGGGGGGGCGGCGCCTTTGTATGCGGCGAATCAACCGCACTGATGGCCTCGCTGGAGGGCAAGCCGGGCGAACCGCGGGCTAAGTACATACATACTGTAGAAAAAGGACTGTGGGACAGTCCCAGCACTTTGAACAACGTGGAAACTTGGGCTAATATCCCGCTTATCATTAATAACGGAGCGGAGTGGTTCAACAAAATTGGTGTAGCAGGAAACAGCGGCACCAAGATATTCTCCCTTACCGGCAAGGTCAATAACACAGGCCTGGTTGAAGTGCCGATGGGCATCAAGTTGCGTGACATAATCTTCGATATAGGCGGTGGGATACGCGGCGGAAAGAAATTCAAAGCAGTGCAAACAGGCGGACCCTCGGGCGGGTGCCTTCCCGAATCATTATTGGATTCGCCGGTGGATTTTGATTCGTTAACCAAAGCGGGATCGATGATGGGGTCCGGCGGCATGATTGTACTTGACGAAGAGAACTGCATGGTGGACACCGCCCGTTATTTCCTCAATTTCCTGGAAGAAGAGTCCTGCGGCAAGTGCGTGCCCTGCCGCGAGGGCGTCAAGAGGATGCGGCAGATATTAGACGGCATCACCGAAGGCAAGGGCAGGGAAAGTGACCTGCAACTGCTTAAAGATTTGTCCGAGCACTTACAGGACAGCGCCCTGTGCGCATTGGGAGGGTCCGCGCCCAACCCGGTGCTGACCACACTGCGCTACTTTCACGATGAATACGAGGCGCACATCAAGAATAAAAAGTGCCCGGCGGGCGTTTGCAAGTCACTGATTAAATTCAGCATCATCGACGAGAAATGCCCGGGCTGCGGCATGTGCGTTAAGACCTGTCCGACCGACGCCATAACCTTTATGGGCAAGAAGAAGCCGGTAATCCTCGAGCAGAGCAAGTGCATTAAGTGCCGGACGTGTTACGACATCTGCAAGATGGGAGCAGTGCACATTGAGTGAATCAGTCAGCCTGACGATCAACGGCAATAAATACACTGCCGCAAAGGGCGCCTACGTACTGCAGGTAGCGCGTGAGCACGGCATACGCATCCCGACTTTATGCGACCATGAGGCCATCGAGCCTTACGGCGCCTGCCGGCTGTGCATCGTCGAGGCGACGCGCGGCACAAGGACCAGGATCGTGACATCCTGCCTTTACCCGGTTGAGGAAGGCCTGGTGGTCCAGACCGATTCCCCGCGGGTGGTGAAAAACCGCAGGATGCTGCTTAATTTGCTGCTGGCCCGGTGCTCCGAGAATCCTGTTATCAAAGAGTTGGCTAAGGAATACGGGATCGAGCAGCCGGTGTTTGGCGAGGAATACTGGGAGAAGCACAATTGTATTGTTTGCGGACTCTGTGTGCGTGCCTGTGAGCAGGTGGTCGGAGTCAGCGCTATCAGCCTGGTGAACAGGGGCATATCCAAAGAGCCCAAGCCGCCCTTCCTGGAGAAGGCCACGGCCTGCATAGGCTGCGGCTCCTGCTACTACGTCTGCCCGACGGGCGCGGTGAAGCTGGAAGACAAGAACGGCGTTCGGCACATCTACAACTGGAAGGTGGCTTTCAAACTGAAAAAGTGCGTCAAATGCGGCATGCAGTGGGCGCCCGAAGCGCAGCTTGCCTTTATCCGCAAGAAGTTGGACCTGCCAGCCGATTTCTTCGAGACCTGCCCGAACTGCAGATAGCGCTTTCTTTCTAATTCAATCTGTTGAACCTTGACTGTGGAGTACCCTTAACCTATACTTTTTCTTTGCGGGGTGTAGCGCAGTGGTAGCGCGCATGGTTTGGGACCATGAAGCCGGTGGTTCGAATCCACTCACCCCGACCATTCTGTCCAACAACATGGTCTATCAAGAAGTAACGACCGTGTTGGATATATACCAAAGGCCTTTGTGAAGATTATTCGGGAGGCAAAGAAATTCTATACAGAATATGGCCTGTCTTTAACGTTGCGTTGTAAGGCGGCCTTCTTGAAGCTGCCACCGGACTTGGACAGGATCTGCTTGATCCTGGGAATGTACATTAAAACCTGTATCAGTATAAGAACTACCGGGTATATGATGAGCATGGTGTACTGCATGGGGTCCACAACGCGCGAGTGCATCCAGGCCAGGCCGGGCAGAGTTGCCTGCAGCCAGGTATCAACCGGCGTGACCCATTGCACCCACACCGCGATTGGAAAAGCCAGAAAGGCAACAGCATAGCTGACCGTGAGATAGCGGGTAATCGCCAGCATAATAAGCAATAGCACAATGAAGAATAGTATCCCCATCGGTATCATATAGGCCAGCACGCCGCTCGCCGTCGCGGTTCCCCTGCCACCGCGATGGAACCTTAAGAATACCGGGTAGTTGTGGCCGGCAATGGCAGCAAGCCCGCATACCATTTGCACGACTATTAGCGCCAGCGCCGGGGGGTTCGATAGCTGGCAGAGAAGAGTCCCCAGGTGGATGGCCAGCGCGCCCTTTGCCACATCGGACACCCCGACGATCAGGCCGGGCAGGAGTCCGACCTCGTAGATAACATTCATGGCGCCCATGTTCCCGCTTCCCGTTTTGCGTATGTCAATCCCTTTGAATGCACGACCGACGATGTGGGCGGAAGGAATTGAACCGAGCACATAGCTGACAATGACGGCAAAAGCGGAGAATACGTAGATGTCCATGACTCCCCAAATTATACAATCTTGTATTTCAACTTACAATAGCCCTGCATCACCCTGGATGACTTGATGTTCAACTTGTGGCGGTGCCGTAACAGGCGTGGATACAAATATCCAATAAATTTGACACAACTCATGAACGTTGTTATTATTTTGAACCAGATTCAATCATATAGTTTTTCTTAATAAATTTAGCTTAGATTTGCCACAGGGAGGATGAAAGGGTATGGATGTGATCGAAACGAAAATCGACACCACATCGGATGAATACCGCAGGAACTTCGATGCTATGGAAGCCCTGGTCTCAGGGTTGAAGGAGGAGTTGCGGATAGCACGGGAGGATCGCCCTCAGAAGGCCAGAGACCGCATCGCGTCCCAGGGAAAGATGCCTATCCGCGAAAAGCTGGAGCGTCTATTAGACCGCAATACGCCTTTTCTGGAGATAGCGCCCCTGGCAGGACGCGGCATGTATGACGGCATGATCCATGGGGGTGGTCTGGTGTGTGGTGTAGGGGTGGTCTGCGGCAAGGAAGTACTGATCACGGGCAACGACGCCACCATCAAGGGCGGGGCCACCTATCCCATGACCATGAAGAAGACGCTGCGGGTGCAGACGATGGCCATGCAGAACCGTCTGCCGATCATCACCCTGATCGATTCGGCAGGAGGATACCTGCCGCTGCAATCCGAGGTATTCCCCGATATAGACGATGGGGGAAGGATTTTCTATAACCAGTCGATCATGTCAAAAATGGGAATTCCCCAGATCACGGCTGTCATGGGGCTATGCACCGCGGGCGGGGCTTATGTTCCCGCCATGTCGGACGAGACCATTCACGTCAAGGGGATTGGGGCAATCTTCCTGGGCGGGCCGCCCCTCGTCAAGGCCGCAACGGGAGAAGAGGTGACCGCCGAGCAGCTCGGGGGTGTAGACCTGCACTGCCGGGAATCGGGAGTCTCGGACTATTACGCCGAGGACGACGGGCACGCCATTGAGATCATCCGCAATATATTCGAGTGCCTGCCTGCCAGGGAAAAGGCGCGCCTGCCGACGCACGATCCGAAACCGCCCCTGTACGACCCAAAGGAGATCTACGGGATCGTCAGCAAGGAATTCAAGGTGCCCTATGACGTGCGCGAGCTGATCGCCCGCATTGTCGACGGAAGCGAGTTCCTGGAGTTCAAGGAGCTCTTCGGCCCGACGGTGGTCTGCGGCTGGGCTTACATCCACGGATATCCCGTGGGCATCATCGGCAACAACGGGGTACTCTTTCCCGACAGCTCGATGAAGGCGGCGCAGTTCATACAGATCTGCGACAAACGGAAGATACCTCTCATCTTCCTCCAGAATATCAACGGATTCATCATCGGCAGGGAATATGAGCGCCAGGGCATCGCCAAGCACGGGCACAAGATGGTCATGGCCCAGGCCTGCGCAACCGTGCCCAAGTTCACCGTTATCGTCGGCGCATCCTTCGGAGCGGGGAATTACGCGATGTGCGGCCGCGCCTATAATCCACGATTTCTCTGGATGTACCCCAATGCCGAGATCGCTGTTATGGGCGGTGAACAGGCATCCGGTGTCCTGGTGACGCTGCGCAAAGACCAGCTCGCGAAGGAAGGGCTGCCTCCCATGACCGAGGAGGAGGAAGAGGCTATTAGAAATCCCATCATCGAGGCATCGAAAAAGGAAAGCAACGCCCTGTACAGCACGTCGCAACTGTGGGACGACGGTATACTTGACCCGGTGGATACACGTGATGCCCTGGGACTTGCCATCTCAGCCTCGCTTAATGCGCCCATCCCCGACGACGTGTTCGGCTACGGCATATTCCGTATGTAATGAGTTAAAGGGACAAGTTTACAAAGGAGAAATTCCCATATTTAGAAAGATACTGGTGGCTAACCGCGGTGAGATTGCCCTGCGTGTTATGAGGACCTGCCGGGAGATGGGCATCGCCACTGTTGCAGTATATTCCGAGGCGGATTGCAGGGCCGCTCATGTGCTTAAAGCAGACCAGGCGGTCTTCCTGGGGGACTCAGAGCCGGCGGAAAGTTACCTCAATATAGACAAGATAATCGCAGCGGCCAAAGAGACCGGGGCGGAGGCTATCCATCCCGGCTATGGCTTCCTGGCGGAAAACCCTTTATTTGCAGAGCGCTGCGAACAAGAGGGACTGGCCTTCATCGGACCCCCCTCGGATGTCATCCGTAAACTGGGAGACAAGACGGTTGCACGCCGCACCGTTGCGGAAAGCGGTGTACCGGTCATCCCCGGCATGAGCCGTCCGGAATCGGATCCCGCGATACTTGCCAGGGAGGCGGCCACTATCGGATATCCTGTCCTCATCAAGGCCGCCGCGGGAGGCGGTGGAAAGGGTATGCGTGTCGTTACCTCACCCAAAGATTTTGATGAGGCCTGCATCTCGGCATCGAGTGAGGCCAGGAGGGCATTCAGCGACGGTTCCATCTACTTAGAAAAGTATCTTTCCCGGCCCCGGCATGTTGAATTCCAGATTGTTGCCGACCGGCAGGGACACGTGGTACACCTCTTTGAGAGGGAATGCTCCATCCAGAGGCGCCACCAGAAGATTATCGAAGAGACACCCTCACCCGTCATGACACCCGAACTTCGAGAACGCATGGGGGCCGCTGCGGTTGCCGTGGCGAAGGCATCCGGATATGTCAACGCCGGCACGATTGAATTCCTGGTTGACCAGGAGGGGAAATTCTATTTTCTCGAGGTCAACACCCGCCTGCAGGTGGAACATCCCATCACGGAGATGATCACCGGCCTGGATATCGTGCGCATCCAGTTGGAAGTCGCCGCAGGGAATCCGCTGCCCTTTATACAGGAAGACATCCGCAGCAGGGGACATGCCATCGAATGCCGCATTTACGCCGAAGACCCGGAGAAGGGATTCTATCCCTCCCCCGGAAAAATCATCTACATGCAGGAGCCTTCGGGACCCGGCATACGCAATGACAGCGGGGTCTATGCAGGATTCCAGGTGCCGGTGGAGTATGACCCCATACTCTCGAAACTCATCGCGTACGCGGAAGACAGGGAGCAGGCCATATCACGGATGATACAGGCGCTGGAGGACTACGTTATCCTCGGTGTGAGGACGCCCGTGCCCTTCCTCATCGATGTGCTTAAATCGGAGGCCTTTGCCCGGGGTGATACCTTCACCGATTTTATAGAGGCCCATTTCGCCGGTTGGAAGCCCAACCGCAGCGATGAGGATGCCGCCTGCGCAGCTTTTATCATCACTGGAATGTCCCGTGGCAGCAAAGCCAAAACTGCTACAGGACGCGAGGTTGCCGATGCCTCGCCCTGGCAGATGCTCGGCCCCTGGGGGCGTTAAGGGGAGAAGTAGACAGGATATGTATTACCGGCTCAAAACAGGCGAAGAGGTTAGCTCCTTCCAGGTCGAAAAGAAAGGGGACCACGGCATTACTCTTTCTCATGATGACTGTAGTCTTGATGTGGAGTATACAGTTATCTCAGGCCATCACCTGCACCTCGTTATAAACGGTACACCTCTAAACGCCTATCTTGCGCAGGACGGGGGTGCCGCGACGGTTATTATCAGGGGGATACCCTATTCTATCCGGGACGCCGGCATCCCCGATACCCGGGCCAGGGGGAAGAGGGGCTTACAGGCCATCCCACAGGACATCACGCCGCCCATGCCCGCAGTGGTAGTGAGGATACAGGTTTCCGAAGGAGACAGTGTAAAACAGGGCCAGGGAGTTATCGTCGTAGAGTCGATGAAGATGGAAACGACGCTGACCGCACCCTTCAACGGGAGGGTGAGAACGGTGAATGTCGCCGTAGGGGACAAGGTAATGCCCGGCCGGATATTAGTTGATATTGATAGCGACAACGCGGCCTCAACCAAAGAGGAATCGCAGCCCGTCTGATAAACGGCCGGGCCATAATTATTAGGAGGCAAAAGATGGAAGAACGCCACTTGCTCTACCGCGTCGAGGAAGGCGTGGGATACATCACAATCAACAGGGAGACGCAAAGGAACGCCATAACGCCTGAAGCTCTGGCTTTGTTCCATGAATATTTGGATGAGGCGGAGAAGGACGGAAAGGTGCGCGCCCTGCTGGTCACCGGCGCAGGGGAAAAGGCCTTCTGCACTGGTGCGCAGTTGAGTGGGGCGGTCACCACCGAAGGCAAGGATATCTTTGCCAGCTATGCAGGACTTTTGAACCGCATCGTGAGCTTTCCCAAGCCGACCGTAGCCCGGGTCAAAGGATTCTGTTTGGCAGGCGGCCTGGGATTTATGCTGGCCTGCGATATCGTCCTGGCCGGCGACGACTCGAAATTCGGGACGCCGGAGGTGAATGTCGGCCTGTGGCCGATGATGATAGGGGCGCTGATATTCCGCAACGTGCGGCAGAAGAAGGCCATGGAGATGATATTGCTGGGAGAAAGGCTTTCGGCGCAGGAGGCCCTGGACATGGGGCTTATCACCCGCGTAGTCCCCGCGGCAGAACTCGATGAAGAAGTTAAAAAAGTGCTCGGCAATCTCACCTCGAAAAGCCCGATAGGGATGAAAATCGGGAAGCAGGCCTTCTATGCCATGGCCAACCTGCCGTTGCAGGAGGCGCTGGTATTCCTCTCGGAAAGGCTCAAGGAGATCGTCAGCACGGAGGACGCCAGAGAGGGCATAACTGCCTTTATCGAGAAAAGGCCGCCCAATTTCACGGGAAAATAATCCTTGAATAAAAGAGAGGACGAATCATTATGAATTCTGAGAATAGAAAGGGAAAGGATAAAGTCATCATCGCCAATTGCAGCGGTTTCTTCGGTGACCGCCTGGCCGCCGCCGCGGAGATGGTGAGGGGAGGGCCTATTGACGTCCTTACCGGGGATTACCTGGCAGAGCTTACCATGGCGCTGCTCTTCCGTTTGAAATTGAAAAACCCCGAGGCGGGATATACCCCCACCTTCCTCAAACAGATGGAAGAGATCATGGGGGAATGCCTCGATAAAAAGATCAAGGTGGTATCGAACGCCGGCGGGTTGAATCCGCTCGGACTGGCGCAGGAGCTTGGCAAGTTAGCGGAGAAATTGGGGCTGCATCCCAGGATTGCCTGTATCGATGGAGATGACCTGATGGGGCGCCTCGGACAATTGCAGGAGGCGGGAGAGGCACTGGTCCATCTCGATAAAGGGATCTCGCTGAAGGATGGGGGACTGGTCCCCATCACCGCCAATGCCTACCTGGGTGGCTGGGGCATTGCCGAAGCGCTGGAAAGAGGCGCGGATATCGTGGTGAGCGGCCGCGTGGCCGACGCCTCGCTGGTTATGGGTCCTGCGGCCTGGTGGTTCGGATGGAAGCGCAATGATTGGGATAAGCTGGCCGGCGCAGCGGCGGCCGGGCACATTGTTGAATGCGCAGCCCAGGCTACGGGCGGGAATTATTCCTTCTTTGAGGAGGTGCCGTCATTTTTGAAGGTTGGGTATCCTATTGCCGAGATATCCGGAGATGGTTCATCGGTCATCACCAAACATCCGGGCACGGGAGGCCTGGTTTCCGTCGATACCGTGAAGGCCCAGCTACTGTATGAGGTCAGGGAGCCTACTTATCTGACTCCCGATGTCTCAGCCCGCTTCGATACCATCAGGATATCCCAGCAGGCCCCCGACCGCGTCCGCATAGAAGGCGTACTGGGCAGCCCGCCGCCCGGGACCACCAAAGTTTGCATCAACTGCATCGGTGGGTACAGGAATTCGGCGACCGTTGTGCTGACCGGTCTCGACATCGAAAAAAAGGCCGGGATATTCGAGGACGCATTCTTCGACAATATGGGCGGGAGGGGACAGTATGCCCTCGAAGAAGTCCAGCTTGTGCGCTCCAACAAGGACGACCCTGCCACAAACGACGAGGCCTTTGCATATCTGAGGATATCCGTCATGGACAAAGACCAGAAGAAGGTCGATAAATTCTCCGCAAAAATCGTCGAGCTTGGACTGGCCAACATACCCGGTTTCACTTTAACCGCCCCGCCGGCGAAAGGGACCATGGCGATCGTCCACTGGCCGGCGCTCATTCCCCAGGGCAGCATCACCCAGAGAATCATGCTCGACGGCGAAGAGTTCACCGCCGGTTTTGTGCCGTCCGGGCCTGCTGCGCCGCTACCGCAGGCGCCGAAAATAGCCGTGCCGCCCGTGCCGGGAGGCAAGACGGTAAGAATCCCGTTCGGCCGTATCTTTGCCACCCGTTCCGGGGACAAGGGAGGCAATGCCAACCTCGGCGTCTGGGGCAAAACACCCGAAGCATATGCCTTCCTCAAAGACTTCCTGACCGTAAAAAAACTCAAAGAACTGCTCAGGGACATGAGCGGATACGAAATAGAACGCTACGAGTTCCCAAATCTGTTCGCCGTCAACTTCTATATCAAGGGGGTCCTCGGTGAAGGCGTGGCGGCGTCGACCCGGAGCGATCCCCAGGCCAAGACACTGGGCGAGTACCTGCGCGCTAAGACCATTGAGGCGCCTGAGTCGCTTGTCCCATGATATACCCCGACAGGCGCGGGCATGGTATCGCCGGGAAGTGAAGAGTCCCGGCAGAAAAGGAGAATGAGTAATGTATTTTAACGAGACGCATGATGCCTTCAGGGCATCAATCAAGAAGTTTGTCGATAAGGAGATCAACCCCCATATGTCTGAATGGGAGAAGACGACCGCACCACTGCACGAGCTTTTTAAGAAGATGGGGGACCTCGGATTTTTGGGCATCCGCTATGATCCCAAATATGGTGGAGGGGGACTTGATTACTGGTTTGAGACGGTCCTGCTCGAAGAGATAGGGCACATCAAGGGTATGGGAGTTTCCACGGCCATCGCCGTTCAGACGAATATGGCCACACCTGCCATCGCGGCCTTCGGGAGCGAGTACCTCAAAGAAACCTATTTGAAGCCGGCTATCGCCGGCGATATGGTCTCTGCCATCGCCGTGACCGAGCCGGACGCAGGCTCAGATGTCCGCGCCATGAAGACCAGGGCGGTCAAGAAAGACGGCTACTACCTGCTGAACGGGTCCAAGACCTTTATCACCAACGGTGTCCAGGCGGATTTCCTCACCCTGCTGGCAAGGACTGATGATGGAGAAGGGTATCATCATTTCGGGCTCTTCGTAGTGCCGACCAACCTCAAAGGTTTCCAGGTGAGCAAGAAACTCGACAAAATCGGTCTCTGGAGCAGCGATACGGCGGAGTTGTTTTTTGACGATGTCCGGGTGCCTGCCGAGAACCTCATTGGCGACGACAGCCAGGGTTTCATTATCCAGATGAAGCAGTTCCAGCATGAGCGGTTCGCCGTGCTGCCGGGGACATGTTCCTCAGTACAGGATATGATAGCCATGACGGTGGACTATCTGCGCCAGAGGATTGTATTCGGCAAACCCCTCATCACCAAGCAGGTCCTGAGGCACCGGCTGGCGGACTGGATTACACGCAATGAGGCGCTGAAACAATTGACCTACCATATCGTCCGGTTGAAGACAGAAGGATTGGACGCAACGCGGGAAGTCTCCATGGGCAAACTGCTGGCAGGGCAGCTTATCTCCGAAGTTGCCAGCGGGTGCCTGCAGATGTTCGGCGGGATAGGGTTCATGAACGAGACCCTCATCTCGCGCTATTTCCGCGATGTCCGCGTCATGTCCATCGGTGGAGGCGCCGATGAGGTCATGCTCGAGATCATCGCACGGATTGAGGGTTTCTAAGGCGGTGGAACTGTAACATGGCCAGGGCCAATGACCACGAAAATGGGCTTTCACGCAGCGCACTGCGGCGGCTTAGAGAAAAGGAACAGCGGTACAATACTATTCTCAAAGCGGCGGAGACCCTCTTTGCCCAAAAGGGCTACCACCAGACCAGCATCGAGGAGATAGCCGACGTGGCCGAGGTTTCGACAGGCGCTGTATATCTCTATTTTAAGAACAAGGAAGACCTTCTCATCACAATGATGCAGGAGATAGGGCACCAGTTGAGGAAATTGCTCGGCGACGAACTTAAAAGCGCCGACTACTCCTTCGACAGCTTTAAAAATATAGCGTTTTCCTTTTTAAGAAACTTCTGCGGCAGCCATCCCGAGTGGATTGCAATTTTTTTCAGGGAATCTGTAGGCCAGAGTTCGGAAGTTGAGGAACAAAGGAGGCAACTGTTCAGTAAACTTACGGATGATATCAAAGAGGCATTTGTTAAAATTAGCAGGGAACAGGGTGTTGACCACGCAGGCGGCGTTGTCCCCGAGATGGTTGCCGTCTGCATAGTCGGTGTATACGAAAGAATCGCCTGTCACTATTTCCTGTGGCAGGACCAACCCAGGGATGCCGAGGATATAGCCCGGAGATCTGTTTCGTTCATGCTCGGGGGAATTAACAACCTGCTTAAAAATTGAGAGAATATTATCGTTAATTAAAAATACAACAAACAGGAGGAGTTTTATGAAAACAAGAATTACCGCGATGATGGGCATCAAATACCCGATCTTTTTGTCAGGGATGAGCTGGATCAGTGTCCCCGAGATGGTGGCGGCAGTTTCAAATGCAGGTGGTTTGGGCATCCTCGCCACCGGCCCCTTAAACAAGGATACCACCCGTGAATCCATCAAGCGCATCCGCACGCTCACGGATAAGCCTTTCGGGGCCAATGCGTCACTGCTGTTCCCCGGCGCAAAGGAGTCCGCCAAAGTCCTGCTTGAGGAGCAGGTGCCTGTGATCAACTTCGCCCTGGGCAAGGGCGACTGGATTGTAGAGGAAGCCCACAAGTACGGCGGCAAGGTCATAGCCACGGTGGTCAATTCCCGTCATGCCAAACGGGCCGAGGAGTATGGCTGTGATGCCGTCATCGCCACGGGCAACGAGGCTGCGGCCCATGGTGAATTCGTCACAACTTTCTGCCTTATCCCCAGCCTGGTTAATGCCCTCTCTATCCCGGTCATAGCCGCCGGAGGGATCGCGGACGGCAGGGGCCTGGCCGCGGCACTGGCACTGGGCGCAGAAGGCATCGCCATGGGTACCAGGCTGATGACCACGCAGGAAAGCCCGCTGCACAAGAACTACAAGGAACTCTCCCTCAAAAAGGACGTAACCGACACGTTATATTCCAAGCGTTTCGACGGGCTGTATTGCCGTGTCATGAAGACCGACACTGCGGAGCGCGCGGAGCACAAGGGCCTGGATCTGCCTGCCGCCTTCTTCAATGCACAGGACGTTGCGAAGCAGCTGCGCCTGCCGTTTAGCAAGCTATTCATAGGCGTGATTCTTTCCGGGTGGAAGAACGCAAAACAGCTTGCCTACCTGGCGAACGCATCCCATGCCTTCCAATTAGCCACGGAAGAGGGCAACCTGAAGAATGGGGTTCTTCCGGTAGGGCAGTGCACCGGCCTGATAAAAGACGAGCCTACAGTCAAGGAGCTGTTGGACAGGATGGTAAAAGAGGCTGAGGGTATTGAGAAAAGGATGGCGGGCATCTTCGCATGAGCATTGGCTAATAGGACGCGGCATTTATTTCATCGTTTATTTGCGCTCTTTTAATTGATAAACCACTCTTGCCTATTTCGCTGAAATTGGCCGCCTGTACGGGATGCAAACGGCGGGCTGTTCGGGCACAATAGGGGCAGGTCCCTGTTAAAATGCACACAGCCATCAATCTAATTGAAAGCCTGATAGTTTCATATCTGGCTTTGGGTTAACTCACTCGTAAAGGTAACGGATGGGGTAAATTTGCCGCCGGAATTACCTCATTTTTGTTGGGGAAGATCACGTTTTTTCCCTGTTTCCAGGAGCTGTTGCTTTTCCTATTGATGGGCTATAATAGCGACATGAAGGGCGGTTTGGATTTATTACGGTGACATGGGTTGTTGCTGCCGATCCATAGGGTGCGGTTCATAGGAAACTATTATCGGGGAAAGATTATGAGATTTAAGGGATCGCATATACTAACGATTTGCACATTCCTGGCAATGGTGATGTTAATTTTGGGCTGTGTAAGTGCGGCTCAAGAGCATGTAGTCAAGGGCGATACTTACTTGGAACAGAAGCAATGGGATAACGCTATTGCCGAATATAATACGGGGATTGGATTGGACGCAAAATCTGCTGCGGCATATACCGGCCGTGGACTTGCCCTTTGCTACAAAGGGGAATATGACAATGCAATAGCGGATTATACTAAAGCGATGGAACTGGATCCGACGATTGCCTTGGCATTTAGCCAACGTGGGGATGCTTATGGACTAAAAGGTCAATACGAACAAGCTATCACTGATTACATTAGGGCAGTGCAGCTGGATCCAAAAATGAATATAGCTGAGCTAAATAAGAAGTTTGCCGTAGCTTACAGTAACCGTGGTACAGCCTACTACAATAAGAATGAATACGACAAAGCGTTTGCCGATTGTATCAAGGCGATAGAACTCGACCCGGAACTTGTCGGATCAGAGATAAATAGGAAGCTTGCCGATGTTTACTACAACAGCGGGCTTGACTATTATTACAAGGATGCATACGATAAAGCCATCGCTGATTACGTTAAAGCAATTGAGTTGTACACGAAATATACCGATGCTTACATCGGCCGTGGACTTGCCTATATCCGCAATGGTGAATACAACAAAGCCATAGATGATTGCACCGACGCAATTAAACTGGATTATGCCTCTGCCATAGCTTACAATAACCGTGGCCTTGGATATTTTGGCAATCGTGAATACGACAAAGCCATAGTTGATTGCACCAAGGCGATGGAATTGGACCCGCAATTCGTCCGAGCTTACTATGTCCGTGGGGGTGCCTATAAAAGCAAAGGTGACTACGATAAAGCCATAGATGATTACACCCGGGCGATACAGCTGGATCCGAAGTTTGACAGTGCTTACTCTCAGCGTGGTGGTGCCTATTCTTATAAAGGGGCCTACGACAAAGCCATAGATGATTGCACCACGGCGATAGCGATTGACCCGAAGAATGTTTTGCCTTATGCTGTCCGTTCGATTGCCTACGATAAGAAAGGCGAAAAGGACAAAGCGCTATCTGATTGGACGAAAGCGAAAGAGTTAGGATTGAAGTAAGACCCCGATATACGATAGCTGAGGAGATTAACAATTAGTATTGCACTTGCCCCTGTTCTGTACAGCCGCAGGGGGTGCAGTCCAAAAGTGTCACATTAAGTTCTAAATGTACATCATGATTATTGTGTTACAGCACCGCTTAATATCCTATTTAGCCCATCGATATGGCCGCTGGTATATAGCCTTAGTTTATAAATATCATTAACATCGATGGCCAGGTATTTTTGAAAGTCAGCTAAAGACTCTTGATATCTACGAGTACTATAATAAGCCCAACCTCTATTATAATAAGTTAGGGCATTATTCGGTTGTAGCCTGATTATCGTGCTGTAGTCTTCGGCTGCTTTCGCTGGCTGGTCCAGCTTACCACTGTATATTACAGCCCGGTTATTTACAGCCGTTATCCAGATCGAATCTTTCTCAGAGGTTGCCTTAATAATTGTGGAATAATCGTCAACGGCTTTATAGTATTCCATCAGGTACTTATTGTATATGGAAGCTCTCCAAGATAAAGCATCAGTGTAATCCTTGTCAATTTCAATTGCTTTGGATAAATCCGTAATCGCGGCATCGTACTGTCCTTTTCCCCACTGAGCACGGCCGTGGCTGAAATAAGCCAGCTTGTTAACTTGGTCCGTCTCAATTACTTTGTCTAGATCAGATAGGGCCTTGTCATACTCGCCTTGGTCAATATAGGCAGAGCCACGACTAATCAGTGCATCTTTATAAGTGGGATCAAGCTCTATTACTGCATTAAAATCAGATATTGCCATGGGTACCTGGCCCTTTTGTTTCATAGAAGTCAAACCACGTTTATAAAAAGCATCACCCAGTTGCTTTTTTAAGTCCATACCGGAATCATATACCGAGGCTTCTTTGTAATCTGCAATGGCATTGGTGTAGTCCTCCGCCTTAAGATAATCCCCCGCTTTTTTTATGTATGTATTTGCCAGCTTGAATTTAATTTCCGCTGACGGCTTTGTATCATAGATTTCCTTGTAAATTGTTATGGCATCTCCATATTTACCAACGTCTGCAAGCTTATCAGCTTCACTTAGTTTTAATTGCATAGGGTCGGCACAACCTAATGGTAATAATAGGAAAGCAAGCAATATAAATACGACATTCTTCATAAAAAAACTCCTGCCCATCTTTATAAACGAACCCATTGAAATGGCTTGCACGAATAAACTGATAGCTATATCATCTGTTCAGTCTACCACATTGATTGTAACTTGTCATACGATACAGATATATTTAGGATGATGGCAGTACGGCAAACCAAAATGAATCCCCTGAGTCTGATGACTTAGGTTAGGTATTACTGTTTAGTCTGGCTACCCTGTCTACCCCTGGGTAACATTCGGGTAACGAAATAAAAAACACCATCCACCGTTTACCACCATTTCGCACTCGAAGCGGTTCTTTCCTAAATTAGAACATGCGGGCTGACGCAGGTATAAAAACATCTTTCAACAACCTGCTGCTCTAACTCATAACCCGAAGGTTGCAGGTTCAAATCAGGCACCCTTTACAAAACATCAAGCCGTATAGATGTCACAGTTGAAGAAATAAACAACGCAATGCGATATCGCCTACCACATGTATGGATCTCAGCCACTTGACAAGATGGTTGTTCAAGAAGCAAAATACGCGATGGATATAGCAAAGATCTCATGGTATTTGGGGCCGGTCCGCGTGGGGCAAAGACAGTGGGTGGCTACCTCAAGTAGCATGGGAAGGCTTTACTGCGAGTTTGAAATATATAAGGGGTAGGTTGCAGCCTTTTTAGCCTGCTACTCCTTCAATTGTTTCAGGTACCGCGACTGATTGAAAATGACTACTACTATAGCTATCGCAGGCAAGGGGGGCAGCGGCAAGACTACTATCGCCGCCCTGCTGATCAAACTGCTCTCGCAGAAAGGGCCGGTGCTGGCCATCGACGCCGACCCCGCTACCAATCTCAACCTGGTGCTGGGCTTGCCTCTGAGCGATACCGTGGGCAAGGTGAGAGAGGAGATGGCAGCTAAGGTGAAGGCCAGGATCATGGAGCCCAGCCTGTCCAAGCAGGACTACCTCGACATGAAGATAAGCGAGGCCCTGGTGGAATCGCCGCAAATAGACCTCCTCGCCATGGGACGTCCCGAGGGAGCGGGGTGCTACTGCGCTGCCAACAACATGATCCGCACCTGCATTGACCGCCTGGGGAAGAATTACGACTACGTGGTAATTGATTGCGAAGCGGGCATGGAACATATCAGCCGCCAGACCACGCGGGACATCGATATCATGCTCCTGGTATCGGACCTTACGGTGAGAGGAATTTTCACCGCTGCCGGCATGAAGGCGCTGATTAAGGACCTGAGAACACACGTGGGCAGGATTTACTTGATAGTCAACCGCGCCTCTATCCCGCTGCCGCCTAAGATCGCCGGGATGATAGAGGAAGCAGCTATGCAAATTATTGGCCTGATACCCGAAGACCAGAATATCAAGGAACTTGAGGCGGAAGGGACTCCGCTTATAGAGCTGCCGCAAGGTTCGCAGCTCCAAAATGGAGTGCTGGAGATAGCCCGGAAATTGGGGCTGATATAATCACAGAAACGGCAAACAGGAGGTGATCTTTATGGGCAATAGAAATGTGATGGATATCTTCCGCAATGTGATTAAGCAGCCCGGAAACGCTTACATAAATGAATGGGTTGCCTCCGGTAAAAAGGTGGTTGGCTACTATTGCTCCTACATACCTGAGGAGATTTTCACAGCCGCAGGCTTATTGCCCTACAGGTTACGCGGGGCGGGGAGCGTGGATAGTTCGGACGGCGATGCTTATATGAGCGCCCGTGTATGTACGTTTGTCCGTCACACGGTGAGCCTGGCGCTACGCGGGGAGCTGGATTTCCTGGATGGCGTAGTGCTTGCTCAGAATTGCGACCATATCCGCCGCGCCGCCGATGTCTTCAAGAAGAAGGTCAAGCTTCCTTTCTACAGCTTTCTTTCCATACCCAGAATTCCCAAAGAGCGGCTATTTGACTGGTACTTAGAAGAATTGAAAAGGCTGAAATCGGAGGTGGAAGCTCATTTCAAGGTTACGATTTCCGGGCAGCAATTGGAGGAGGCCATCGCGCTACACAACGCTACGAGACAACGAATCATCAGCCTGTATGAGATGCGTAAAAAGCAAGCCCCGCCTGTCACCGGGGAGGAAGCGCTCACCATCACTATAGCAGCGCATCTTATGCCGCGTGATATCTACAACGCCCTGATGGATGAACTCCTGGCTGGCCTGGCCAATGCCAAAGGTGTGGCCAACTACCGTGCGAGGGTGATTATCACCGGCGGGGAACTGGATAACCCTGAATATATAGCGGGCATTGAACAGCAGGGGGCCCTGTCGGTGGCCGAAGCCGTTTGCTTCGGCCAGCGCTCATTCGGGGAACCGATTGAAGACGGCTCCGGCGACCCCCTGGAGCGCATAGCACGGCACAGATTTTTCCAGGCGCCCTGCGCGCGTATGGTGGAGTGCTTCGACGAACAGGTAACCGCCCTGAAGGACACGATGATAGAATTTAAGGCGGATGGCATTATCTTCCAGAGAATGAAATTCTGTGACCCCTGGGCCAGCGATGGGCACAACCTTTACTGGAGGATGAGGAAAGAGGGCATCCCCTTCTTAGGACTGGAGCGGGAATACGGTGTGCCTGCCACAGGCCAGGTAGGGACCCGAGTCCAGGCGTTTCTGGAGATGATAGGCAAATGATTTTTATGCACCGGGATGAAGCATAGTAAAGGAGGCTAATATGGCGATCCTTGGCAAAGACAGGAAAGACGATTGGGAAGTTGTCTATGAAGGCGCAATAGGCCTGGAGGAGTTATATGAATCAGACCCCGATTCCAAAGGCATGAACGCCATCATTAAGGGGTTCCGCAGGTACACCGAAAAGCTGTTTGAGGCGGAGGACGAGGGAAGGCCGATAGTATGGCACAACTGCGGCTGCTCGCCGGAGCTGATGTATGGGCTTGAAGGCGTGCAGCCCATGCCCATTGAAGTTTTGACCGTATTGCAGGGCTTGATAGGCGATGTGAATTATAACGTGGCAGCCATAGACGAGGCGGAGGCGCACGGCATGGCGCCCGAGGTCTGCTCTATCGACAAGGCGGCCGTCGGATTTGTGCTGAAAAAAATCTATCCCGACCCCACTTGTTGTTTCTATTTTAATACGCCGTGCGATTCTCAAATAGCCGCGATCAAGGTGCTGACTGAACTTACCCAAAAACCGATGCGTATGATGGATGTCCCCTATCTATCCGGTGACCGCGAAGTGCGCTACCTGGCGAAACAGTTCCGCGAGGCGATCCCTTTCCTGGAAGAGCACACAAAAAGAAAGTTCAGTTGGGAGAGGTTCCGCGAAGTGTGTGAGGAATCGAACCGCACCGCCGAATATCTGCGTGACTGGAACGAATTGCGAAGACATATTCCCTGCCCCCAGGCAAGCAAACTTGTCGCACTGAATACAGCCCTGCTGGTGGCCTTTTCAGGTGACCCGGAGGGGACAATGGTAGCCAGGGCATTCAGGGATGAAGCTAAAGAGCGCATCGAAAGAGGGGAGAGCTCCATTGAAGGCGGCGAATCATACCGGGCAGTCTGGTATCAGGACCCGGTCTGGTGGGACCTGCAATTCTACGACTGGATGGAAAGCGAGCTGAAGCTGGTTATCCCTATGGACCTTTTCGGTTATTATGCGGCTGAGGCTTTAATTGATACTTCAACGCCTGAATCCATGCTGGAGGGGTTGGCACGCAAAAGTCTCAGGGTGATGCCCATGTCAAGACAATTCAAGGGCCCCATAGATGTTTTTATCGATGATTACCTGCGCCTGTGTGTTGACTACCAGGCGGATTTCGGCATATTCGCCGGTCATGTGGCGTGTAAACATGCGCATGCAGGCATCGGGCTTTTCCGGGAGGCTTCGCGGGAAGCGGATATCCCCCTGCTCTTCTTCGAATTCGACATGTTCGATCCGCGGGTTACACCTATTGAGACAATCCAGGAGTATATCTCTCAATTCGTCGAAGACGTTGTCAAACCCAGGAAAGAGGCTGCATGAGTAACGGATTAGTCACCGCCGGGATTGATATAGGATCTACCACCAGCAAAGCTGCCCTGTGGATTGATGAACACCTGGGGCCATATGTGATTGGGCCCAGCACCACTAACCCCAGGGGGACGGCGCGCGAATGCTATGAGAAGGTGCTGGAAATGGCAGGGCTACAGGCTACAGATGTAGCATACATATTCGGCACGGGCTATGGGCGGGCCAAAGTCTCTTTTGCAGATGAGAATATATCCGAGATATCTGCTCACGGCAAGGGCGCCAGGTTCTTGCTGCCCCCTGTCAGGACCATCATAGATATAGGCGGACAGGACACAAAAGTCATCTCGTTGGACGCCAATGGAGAGATGATAGATTTTGTTACTAACGATAAATGCGCCGCCGGCACCGGGCGCTTCCTGGACTTCATTGCCCGCAGTGTGGGGATCGATGTGAAGGACCTGGCCGGTTTGCACGCCTCCGGAAGCTACAAGCCCGTCACCCTCAGCAGCATGTGCAGTGTATTCATAGAGTCAGAGGTAATAAACCTGGTCAATGATGAGGTGCCCTTGAACTCGATTATCCAGGGTTTGCATCAAGCCGTGGCAACCCGCGTGGCTGCGCTGGTTAAGCGGATAGGGCTGGTGCCGGATGTAGTTGTCACCGGTGGCGTGGCTAAGAATGCAGGCCTGGTGGACGAGCTTGAGCGTAAACTGGGCATCAAAGTGCGGACTTTCCCGGATGATATCGACCCACAGATCGTGGGCGCCGTAGGGGCTGCCGTCATTGCCAGGCAGAAGTATCTCAAGCAGAACAATAAGTAAATTCTTAAAGAGAAGGGGAGGACAAAATGCCTTATTTCAAGGATGCTCAGGAGTGCGATGCTATATTGGGCGGCTTTTTCCGTAAGATGTCGGAGGACCTTGCCGGCAAGGACCCGGTGTTGGTAGAAATCCAAAGCAAACTGGCGGGAATCGATTTTATCGTCAAGTTTGTCTGGAGCCAGCCTGAGCTTGCACTTACGCTCGATTTCACCAAAGACCCCTTTAGCGTCCTGATTAATGACGTAGCAGTCAATCCTACAGCCACCTTCACGCTGTCCGCCGACACAGGCCACAAATTCTGGCATGGCCAGGTTAACCTGGCAAAAGCCCTGACCACCAAGGCTATTGTAGCCCGCGGTCCTCTATCCAAGATACTTAAGCTGCTTCCTGTAATAACACCACTATACCAAATGTACCCGGTGTATTTGAAGCAAATCGGACGCGCAGACCTGGCATTGAGCTGAATTTGAAACCATGGATCCTTTCGACCACTATTTCAAGAGCATCAAAGACTACACAGCCGGACTGCGGAAAAAAGACAGGGCCGTCAGGGTTTGGTTTGCCGACAAACCTGCTCCTGCCGTGAAATCCCCGGCTGAAAGCCGGTGGAGCCGCGTGTTGAAAGAGGACACCGCGGTAGAATTGGGCGGCCCACTTAGCGCAGGCACAATTTTTTTCTTGTGCACATCCGATGTTTCGTTGATATGTGACGGAAGGATAACGCTGGTGGGACCGGATATCAGCGAAACAGCGGATAGGATTTTGCCCCTGGGACAGGCCGTTCTAATTGCCGGTGCTACCCTTACCAAGGGGATTAACCCGGAATTAGAGAATGAACTGTATACCGCGGGTAAAATTCCCGGATATATGCTTCGAAGTACGGGGGGGCACATCTGGTCCCGCGTGAGCCACCAGGCCATGCGCGATGGGTTCTCATTGAAGCTATTAGGCCAGGCAATATTAGAGCATATACATTCCAATCTGGCAGCGGTAAGCGCAGCAGAGGTATTATTTGTTACATCAAATGTTGGCGACGTCCGGGAATTGGACAAGATTGGGGGTTTAGCCAGGGATTTGGCCCACGGTTTACGCAGGGAGCGGATTAAGCAGGCAACTGACGGAGCATTCCAGTGCGAGTCGGACGGAGATTGTGATATATGCCCCAACAGTGCCAATGACCACTATTATCATGTGGAAAGACACTGATCCTTTCCCCGGCAGACGCAGTGCAAGTTTCATGGGAAGTTAAGTAACTCCCCTTTTAACAAGTAACGTTCATTGTCGATAAATTGATTAATCAATCAAAGTTATATAAAATATGTTAATTTTCTAAAAGGAGGTCTGTACCATGTCCAAAAGGGTCGGCATTGTTGGCGCTGCAGTTACGCCTTTCAAAGCCAAGTGGAACGAAAAAACGTACTACGAACTCGCCCAGATGGCCACCAGGGAGGTGGTCAAGGATGCCAAAATCTCAATCAAAGATGTCGATTCCGTTTTCTATGGTATCTATAACGATATTTTTGAAAGGACCTGCATCCCCGAGCATGCTCTACATGGCTTAATCGGCATGCAGAATAAATTCGGTACCCGCATAAGCACCGGGGGAGCGACCGGGGCATATACCATCTCCGCTGCGCACGCCTACGTGGCAGCGGGCAGGTTCAAGACAGCGCTGGTGCTGGGAGTGGAGAAATGCACGGACTGCTTTGATTTCATGTCCATGTCCGCCACGCCCGAGGTGATCAAATCCATCGGCTGGTCGGGCGACAGCTTCTTCGAGCAGAAGCTGGGCTGGACCGCTGCCGACAGCTATGCTGAGGTGGTGCTGGCCTACATGGATGAACACCCCAAGGACCTCAAACCTCGGGTCACCGCCAAGATATCGTCGCTGCTCAGTGAGTACGCCAAAACCAACAAATATGCGCAGCGGCAGCATGACCAGGTGACTCCCGAGGAGGTCATGAATTCAAGGTTAGTAGTCTACCCGTTTAAGGAACTGGAGATATGCGTTTACACGGAAGGGGCCGCTGCCCTGATTTTGGCCGAAGAAGAGACTGCCAAGGCCATCTCCAAAAATACAGGCAAGCCGATCGTCTGGATCACCGGGTTGGGTGAAGCCAACGAGCATTCCTTTGCCGGAAAGAATCAGAAGATTATGCCGCGCATCATGTCGGACTATATAGCTTCGCACCAGGCCTATAAGATGGCAGGGATTAAAAATCCCAAGAAGTCCATCGATATAGTTGAACTGCATGACGCTTTCGTGCACCAACTCGAGATCACCATGGCCGAATTCGACCTTGTTCCGCGCGGCAATGCCGATGCTATTATCGATGAGGGCCTTATGCTTCCCGGCGGCGAATATATCGTCAACCCGTGCGGCGGCCTGATAT
>CAYVBI010000013.1:0-23877 GCA_964448985.1 uncultured Dehalococcoidales bacterium | reverse complement strand
TCGAAATGGCCAGATTACTCAGTTAGTTTCGGCTTGATTAATGGGGTGCATTACAAAAATTATATATATTAATGGGGAGAAAGTTTGCTATGTCAATAGATGATGTGCTTTACAGCAAGGAAGATGGTATTGGAATAGTATCCCTTAATCGTCCCGAAAAGTTAAATGCCATAACCTACGAAGTTAGCCGCAGGTTGCGTTCTCTCATTGAAGAGATCAACAAGGATGCCGAGATTAGGGTTGTTATATTGACTGGATGTGGTCGCGCTTTTTGTGCAGGTACAGATATCACCAACTCAGTGCTGGATATAGAAGGGAATGTGCAGCGTATGAAAGACAGATATTCGACGGAGTTCCGCCAATCTATGTGGTTTTTCAACAGCATACCCAAGCCGGTGATATGTGCAATTAATGGACCTGCAGTAGGCCTTGGCTCTGAGCTTACGCTACACTGTGATTTTAGAATAGCGTCTGAGAGCGCTAAATGGGGGCAGGTGTTTGTCATGAGAGGTATGGTTCCAGATACAGGCGCAGGGACTTATTTACTGCCCTACATAGTCGGTCTGCCCAAGGCTTGTGAACTTGTGTTTACTGGAAAGATTATTGATGCGCAGGAAATGTTGAAAATAGGTCTGGTTAGCAAAGTTGTACCAGATGCAGAATTGATGTCCGTGGCTAAGGAAATGGCAAGTGAGTTAAAGAGAGGGGCTCCTTTGGCGGTTCAAATGTGCAAACAATTAATGTATATGGGTTTGGAGCGGACCATTGAGGCCCATCAGGACGCTACACGTTTCTGCTTTTTAATGAGCACCCAAACACAAGATTTTAAGGAAGGTATTCAATCCTTCCTTGAGAAGAGAGAGCCCAATTGGAAGGGAAAATAAAGATTAATACGTTGTTCAATATTTAATAATTAAAGAACGAGGTAGACCTAGAATGGATTTTAGTTTCAGTGCTGAACAGCTTAAAACACGGATGACATATTATGAAGTATGCCGGGAATTAGCAAAAAGTCGACCGGACGGCTTCTTTGGCCATAGTACAGTGTCTTCCAGCGAGGGCTGGGAATATCATCGATATTGCGCCAAGGAATTTGCGAAGATGGGTTGGCTTACACTAGGTTGGCCTTCACAGTATGGTGGGAGTGGGACTATCATGAACCGTGTTTTATTGGCTGAAGCCAGAGGATATCATGATATTCCAGGAGTTGATCCCTTTGGTGTAAACATGCTTGCACCAACACTTCTGGCTAAAGCAAATGAGGAAACGAAGAGGGAATTTCTTCCAGAAATTGCTTCAGGAGAAACTACTTGGTGTGAGCTATGGAGCGAGCCTAACGCTGGGTCGGATTTGGCCGCTTTGACATGCACTGCAATAAAAAAAGGTGACGAATATATTATTAATGGCCAGAAGATATGGACTACAGGTGCCCATCGCGCCAATTGGGGCTTTGGCCTGTTTAAATCAGACCCTCAAGGTCGTAAACATCACAATCTAATATTTTTGTTGCTAGACATGGAAACTAAGGGCATAACAATACGTCCCTCGCTATACATGAATGGTGAACATATATATAACGAAGTCTATTTTGATGATGTGCATGTACCTGCAAGAAATATTGTGGGAACCGAGAATGAGGGCTGGGCAGTTACCCAAGTTCTAGCAGGCTTTGAAAGGTCAGGCTTGGAGCTAATAATGAGTATGCAAAGGAGGTTAGAGGAGCTGGTAAAATATTGTAACGAAACCAGCCGAAACGGTCGTATGTTAGCGCGGGATCCTCTGATTCGCAATAAAATGGCACAGATAGCCTGCGAATTGGAAGCTACGCGTACCTTATCATATCGAATAGTTGACCTGCAAAGTAGGGGCGAGATAGCGCTGATGGATGCCTCTGCTCTTAAGATATTTCGCAGTGAGTTGGCGGAGCGCATGGTTATTCTAGCAATGGATATATTGGGAATTTATGGTCAGGTTAAACTCAGTAAATGGTCATATTCTGCGGGTATTTGGGAAAGGGCATATTCGGAATATTTCGTGCAGATAATCTCCATGGGCACAAATGAAATACAGAGAAATATTATCGCTTGGTATGGACTGGGTCTACCCAGAAGCAAATGATTTGAATTGTTATCTAATGAGCAGAAATCTATTAATCCATACAAGATGCCTTAGAGATGATGGAAAGTGCGAATAGACGATCCAGTCGGAAAGGCTTGGGGTTGCTCCTGGTCGGTGTCCTATTTGCCTTGAGTTTCTGGTTAGGTTTGACCAGTAGACCATCTTTCTGTATCAGGCGCAGTACCCTTTTCCAGGAATGCTTGGAGTTGGGAATTAAATTCAATCAGGCTGACCTCGTGTTCTGCAGCGTGGAAGGCAAGCCTATCCGTCCCAATACAGTGACAGAACGCCATCATCGATCCCGTACCTGCATCCGTAAAATCCGGCCTTCTATCAGCCCTGTCTGAAGCCGGTGTGCGGCCGGTGGATATTCACTACGTTGTTCTCACACATATCCACATCGACCATGCCGGAGGTACTGGAGACGTCATTAAGGACCTCCCCAACGCGACTGTAGTCGCCTATAGGCGCGCCATACCCCACCTGGTCGATCCCGTCATGCTATGGGGCGCCAGCCTGAAAACGCTGGGAGATCTGGCGCTGAAATACGGACCGATCCAGCCGGTACCCGAAAACCGGGTAATGGAGGCAACCGACCATATGCAACTCGACCTGGGCGGCGGCACGGTCCTGGAGGTATATTTGACCCCGGGCCATGCGATCCATCATTTGAGCTTTTTCGATAAAGCATCGCGTATACTGATAGCGGGTGAAGCGGCGGGGGTCTGTGTCAATGGCATTATCAGACCTGCTACCCCATCTCCCTTCAAACTGGAAGAGACCATGGCTTCTATAGACCGGCTGATCGAGCTTGAGCCGGATAAAATATGTTACGGGCACCTCGGTTGCTACGACAACGGGCTGGGACGGTTGAAGCTCTACAAAGAAAAACTCTTCCTCTGGTATGAGGTGGTTAAATCGGAAATCAGCAGCGGGGCCAAGCCTGAGGAGATACTTACGGTGCTTAAAGAGAAAGACAGGGACCCGGCATACCTCGAAGAAATGAATAAAGATGAAGATGCGCGCGAACTTGTCTTACTCAACAACAGCATTTACGGCATGGCGGGAATAACATACTGATTGCAGGATCGAGACCTACACAAGCACCTGCCCTTCTTTGAGCGATGCCGCGTCTTCTTCCATCAATTTGATTATAGAGTCGTTCATTACCTTCTTCATATCCCCCACTATCGCCCTCCCCTTGTTCAATCCCTTCGCAAAGTCCATGACCCGGTCCATCAATGCGTCGTTGTCATAGGCGGCTGAAGCTACATGAGCCGCAGCGCATTCTTCGCCGGTCAGGCGTCGGCCGGTCAGAATCAGCTCCTGGTAGATGTGTACAGGTAGCATGCTTGTCAGCAGCGCCCGGGTGCCGGGCAGTATTGGGAACCCCCGGTCTATCACAGGGATGCAAAAGAAACCCCTGTCCGACCTCATGAATCGGAAATCGAAGCAGCATGAGAGCACCGCCCCACCTCCGAAGACGTGGCCGTTAAGGGCGGCTATGGTTATGAGGGGATAAGTGAGCAGCCTTTTTCTAAGCGTAAGGTCCATGACCAGGAATTGCCTGACCTCCGCCTTATTGCCCTTTTCCAGGCTGGCAAGTATCCAGTCGATGTCGAAGCCGTTGGTCCAAATGTGGGAGTGCCCGGACTTAACCACCAGCGTCAGGGCCTCGCTTTGCTTCTCTATAGTATCGAGTACATCGAGCAGGGATGTGACCAGGCCGATGTTAAGCTTATTGTCAGCTTCGTCCATGGTAACCAGCGCTACTTTATCATCCAGTTTCCATTCAATCCCGGCCATATTCTGATTTCTCCTAACTTGTTTTTAACCGACACCCTGCTCACTATGTGAGTACTATCTGAGCCGGCTGAAAGCCGCTTCACCCTTTATGAATTCAGCGATCCGTCCTGTCGGGGTGCCCGGGCCGAACACTTCCCGTACGCCGATCTCCTTCAGCTGCGGGATATCTTCATCCGGTATGATGCCTCCGACAACGATCACCACATCCTTCGCGCTGATCTCTTTCAACCCGATAATAATCCTGGGCAATATCTCAAGGTGGGCACCTGATAGTATGCTTAATCCGATCACATCAACGTCTTCCTGGATCGCCGCTCTGACAATCGCTTCGGGCGTTTGACGGATCCCCGTGTAAATCACCTCCATGCCGGCGTCACATAGCGACCTAGCGACGACTTTAGCTCCCCGGTCATGCCCGTCCAGCCCGGCCTTGGCGATCAGCACGCGGATCTTTCGTTCTTCTTCCATCATAATATCCCGCAGGCTTAAAAAATCAGATATTCCTTCTGTGTCCCGAAAACGTTGCGCAGCACGACGCATATCTCCCCGACACTGGCGTAAGCCTCGACACACTCAAGTATAGCCGGCATAGTATTGCCATTGCTTTGCGCGACCCTGGACAGGTTTTGCATAGCCTTTTGGCATCGTTCATTATCCCGGTTTTGCCTCACGGCCGCCAGGCGCTTTTTCTGGGTCTTTTCTTTTTCCGGATCGATCCTGGTCAATCCCGATATTTTCGCCGTCGACGAGATGAACTTGTTTACTCCCACTACAACGGTTTGGCCACTATCTACAGCTATCTGCTGTTTGTAGGAGTTTTCCTGTATTTCCCGCTGCTGATATCCCTGCTCGATGGCGGCTACGGCGCCCCCCATCTTATCAATACTGTCGATATAGCCGGAGGCCTTCTGTTCCAGCGCCTCGGTCAGGGACTCGACGTAGTAGGATCCACCCAGGGGATCGACCACATCGCCCACGGAGCTTTCATGCGCCAGCAGCTGCTGCGTGCGCAGGGCGATGGTTACTGCCGCCTCCGAAGGCGTGGCATAGGCTTCGTCAAACGAGTTGGTGTGAAGCGACTGCGTGCCTCCCAGGACAGCGGCCAGGGCTTGTATGGCCACCCTGACGACGTTATTGTACGGCTGCTGGGCGGTGAGTGTGCATCCGGCGGTTTGCGTATGAAACCGCAGCATCATGGAGCGCGGGTCCTTTGCCTTGAATCTTTCCTTCATTATGCGCGCCCAGAGCCGGCGCGCCGCCCTGAACTTGGCCACTTCCTCAAACAGGTCGTTATGGCTGTCGAAAAAGAAGGATATTCGTCCGGCGAATTTGTCTATATCCAGACCTGCCTCAGTGGCGGCCTCCACGTAGGCTATGCCGTTGGCCAGGGTGAAGGCTATTTCCTGTGCGGCTGTGGAGCCTGCTTCCCGAATATGGTATCCGCTGACGCTGATCGTGTTCCAGCGCGGAACGTTTTCTTTGCAGTAAGCGAATATATCCGTGATCAGGCGCATGGATGGCGCGGGTGGGAAGATGTAAGTGCCCCTGGCGATATATTCCTTGAGTATATCGTTCTGTATTGTGCCTTCGAGCACGGCTGTATCCACGCCCTGCTTTCTGGCAAGCGCGATATACATGCACAGGAGAATGGGGGCCGTCGAATTAATGGTCATGGAAGTGCTGACCTTATCCAGCGGGATGTCCCTGAACAGGACTTCCATATCTTCCAATGTATCAATAGCCACCCCGACTTTGCCCACCTCACCGGAGGCAAGGGGGTGATCGGAGTCATAGCCGATCTGAGTCGGCAGGTCGAAAGCTATGCTGAGGCCGGTCTGTCCCTGCTCCAGCAGGTAACGGTACCTCTTGTTTGACTCCTCTGCCGTGGCAAAACCCGCATACTGGCGCATTGTCCAGAGCCTGCCGCGGTACATGGCGGGCTGGATTCCGCGGGTAAATGGATACTCTCCCGGATAGCCCAACGCCGACTGATAGTCGAAGCCGGATAAATCCTCGGGTGTATAGAGCGGATCGATATCCATGCCGGAGCTGTTTTCAAATCTCCCCTGTCTACCGGGGAAATTCTTAAGCGCTTTTGCCAGCGTCGTCTCCCACCATTCCGATTTACTGTTGCTCATATATGGCTCCTATCAAATCTCAAACTCTTTTTTGCTGTCCGGAAATTCCAGTTTTGGGATTTGGGCCGACTGCATACATTGATCGAATGCGCGAAGATTTATCTCAACCTTGGATGCTGGAAGCCTTTTCATTATTATTGTGGCTATTGACTCCCGTGAAACATAGGGACAAAACGCTGCGATCGCTCCCAGGGCAGCCATATTTATAGCTTTTTCTTCAGACAGGTCCTTTGCGATCTGCCTGAAAGGAAGACTAATGATCTTATTAAACAGTGTTCGCTGCACAAGGTCCGAGTCCACAAGTACTATGCCTTCCGGTTTCATTGCAGCAATGTTTTGATCGTAGCCTTCCTGAGTGAGGGCAACAAGTATGTCGAATTCCAGACCCCAGGAGTAGTCTATTTCCATGTCGCTCAGAACTACGTCAGCTCTGGACATACCCCCTCTAGCTTCCGCCCCATAGGTCTGGCTCTGGGCGGCATACTTGCCATCCAGGGTCGCCGCTTCGGCCAGAATAATTCCGGCCAGGATCACACCCTGGCCCCCGGAGCCGGCAATCCTTACTTCGAATCTCGAGCCATTATTTGATGAGCTTTGCATATTCTTCATGGTAGTTGGGTCTCTCCACATCCGCCAGAATACCGATGACTATCTTGCCTTTGCGTTCCTCCTCGCTTAGCTCCTTCGCCTTGTCCACAGTCACAGAATTCTCCTTTTGCCATTTCATCATGTCTACGGCTGAACTAAGGCCCAGCCAGCGGCCTGCATAGGTTACGCACTGAGAAATTACTTCGACAACTGAGAATCCTTTCTTCTCGATAGCCCTGTCCATTAATTTATCGAGGAGTCGAGTATGGTAGACCGTTGATCTGCCGACAAAGGATGCCCCTGCCGCCTCCGCAAGCCGGCAAATGTCAAAATCCTGCTCGATATTTCCGTATGGAGTAGAGGTGGTCTTTACGCCATAGGGTGTTGCCGGTGAACACTGTCCGCCCGTCATACCATAGATCTGGTTATTGACAATGAAGGCGGCGATTTCGACGTTACGCCGGGCTGCATGAATGAAATGATTTCCGCCTATGCTGACGGCGTCCCCATCTCCCATTATAGTTATGATCTTAAGCCGGGGGTTGGCAAGCTTAATACCCGTGGCAAACGTAAGGGCCCTTCCGTGCGTGGAGTGTAATGTGTTGAAGTCAACATATACCGGGAGCCGGCTGGAACAGCCGATCCCCGACACCAGAACGAAATCATCCCGGGTATACGGACTGCGGTCTATGGCCCTGATCAGGGCGTTCATAAATATGCCGATTCCGCATCCGGCGCACCAGATGTGCGGGAATTTTTTACTCGAGCGCAGATACTTGTGTATGGGGTGGCCTGTTTCTACCGTCATGGATATACCTCATTTATTTTCCGGAGTATTTCCTGAGGGGATATCAATGTCCCGTCGCATTTGTTCAAAGTGAATACCTCACAATTGCCCCGGCCCACCCGTTTTACCTCGCGGGAAATCTGGCCCATATTCATTTCCGGCACCAGTAACCTGGGAGTGTTTTCCATCACGGCGGCTATGGTCTGTCGCATAAACGGCCAGAGAATTTTCAGTTTGACCAACCCTACTTTGAGGCCTTGCTCACGGGCCTGTTTTACGGCCCGCAGTGCCGCGCGCGCAACGCTGCCGTAGGCAATGACTGTTAGCTGCGCATCGTCGGTGGCAAACGAATCGAACCATTGCAGGCGGTCCAAATCCTTCGATATCTTGGAAAAAAGTCGCTGGATAAGAGGTCCGACCTCGTCCGGCCGTGTAGTCGGATAACCCCTGACATCATGACAAAGACCCGTCACATGGTAGCGATATCCGTCTCCAAACGCGGACATAGGCGGCACCCCTGTGCCCGGATCGGCATAGGGAATATACCATTCAGGCGGTACCGTTGGCCTTGGCCTGTCCTCAATGCCGATATTCCCTTCAGGCAGAATGATGCTTTCCCTGGCATGAGCGACTGCCTCATCGACCAGAATAATGACCGGAGTGCGGTACCTCTCCGAGAGATTGAATGCCTGAACGGTCAGTATAAAGAACTCATGGACAGAGGATGGGGCAAGGACAATAATCGGATGATCGCCATGGGTACCCCAGCGGGCTTGCATGACGTCGCCCTGGGATGCCTGGGTTGGAAGCCCGGTGCTTGGGCCGGCGCGCATCACGTCTACAATAACGCAGGGGACTTCGGTTATGCTGGCGAAGCCGATATGCTCCTGCATCAGGGAGAATCCCGGACCGCTGGTAGCGGTCATGCTTTTCACCCCTGCCAGGGAAGCGCCTATGACCGCTCCCAGGCTGGCGATTTCATCTTCCATCTGGATGAAAGTACCTCCCACCCCGGGCAATTCCCGGGCCATCATCTCCATGATCTCCGTGGCGGGAGTAATGGGATAACCCGCATAAAAGCGGCAGCCCGCCATCAGGGCGCCCCTTACACAGGCCTCATTTCCCTGCAGAAGAAGCCGTCTTGTCGTCGCTTTTGTCGCCGTTCTCGTCTTTTTCATCGTTTTTCCTGCTGCCATCAACCGTTATGGCAAAATCCGGGCACCTGGTGGCGCAGAGCTGACACGCCGTGCAACGGTCTGCGTCTTTGATTACCGGGTAGCCCGACTCATCAAGTCCCAGCACCTGTCTGGGACAAAAGGCTATGCAGATGCCGCATTTCTTGCACCATCCTTTATAGATCTCAATCTTGTTCATTGTATGGATCACCATATGTTTATCCTTTAAAGACAAATTTGGAAATGCAGCCTACCGGGTCTGCCCGTTTGCGCATTTCCGGACCCCTAATGACCTCCGAATTGTCTCAGATCTCCGCTGTTATTTGGCGCCTGCCATCTTTTTCTGAGTGTCCTTGACCTGCGAGTCGGTGACCATGTCGACCAGCCAGGGAAACCAGCGCTTCATGATCCAGGTGAATTTTCCATCGGCGCTGGGGATGATGATGAATTCCCCTTTAGCAACGCCCTTCAGCAGGCCGGAGGCCACGGCTTCCGGCTTCATAATATTGGCGGCGCCCGAGACGGCCCTGGTCTCGGGCGGCTTGGTCTTGTTCTCCTCGACGAAGCCGGGCGTGTCGGTATCCGGGGGGCACAGCACTGAAATACCAACATTGTACTGCTTGAGCTCGCTGCGCAGCGCCTCGGAGAAACCGAGCACGCCGAACTTGGCGGCCGCGTAGTCGGTATAGCCGAATATTCCCAGGAAACCGACGATGGAAGAAGTGTTCACGATATATCCCCCACGCTTCTTCATCAGGGGTACCAGGAAAGCGCAGGTGTTCCATGTGCCGTACAGGTCGATCTTGATCGTCTCGTCAAACTGTGCGTACGGGATCTTGTCGAAATAATCGGGCCTGGCGCGTCCCGCGCAGTTGATCAGGATATCCGGGACTCCCAGGTCCGCCACCGCCTTGCCGAGCACATCATTAACTTGCTTCTCGTTAGATACGTCCATGCTGTAGACGGCGAATTTCTGGTCCGGGCGGATGCGGCCTACCTGGATCTGCTTCAGGGCATCGTCCAGCACCTGTTTCCTGCGGGCGAAGATGGCGACGTTGGCCCCTTTCTGCGCCAGCAATTTGGCGGTACCCAGCCCGATGCCCTGTGAACCTCCTGTAATGAAAGCCGTTTTATTGTTAAAGTCTTTCATAGCACACGTTTACCTCTCTTGGCGTGTTGCGACGTCCTGCGTTTTTAACCTATGACCACGGCAATGGCAATGCCGAAGCCGACACACCACAGGTTGATAAAGGCGTTTGATATCAGGTCACCCGTAGAGATTTTGTATATGCCGTTCTGGAGGTTGAAGCTGATATCTAACACGCCCAGGAATAGCAGTGCGCCTGCCGCTATCAGCGACAGGTTGACGCCCAATGGATTATTTAGTAACAGCATTATGCCGGCCACCAGCAGCAGTATGGACAGCAGCCCATCCGGAACCGGGAAGGAGTGCTCGTAGGCTAAATAGCCCGGCGGTGGATTTTTCGGCGCCATGCCTACGGTAAAAAAGAGTATCCAGAATAGTATAAGCCCGACGGCAGTCAGCAGTTCAAGTATGGCGATTGCGATCATTACAGCGCCTCCTCATACAGGATTCATTATTCGCTTTTCCCAGCTGCACCGGCAGCGGCCAGACTTTCATAACAAGCCATATCCGAGTAATAGATTGATATTTATGCAAACTCCACTGTTACTCTCTCAACGCGATCCTTATCTCTCAGATAGAAGAACGACCCTATAAAGAACATGATCCCGCCGAAGAGCATGAACATGGGCAATAGCTGCAGGGCGGTAATCAGATTGATCCTGTCGGAGATCACCCCGACGAATATCGGGCCCAGGGAAGCGCCAAGCAGGTTTTGTACCACGTTGGCGACCCCGTACGAGGTTGAGCGCAGACCGGCGTGTACCACGTCCTGTGTTACCGTTGCCGCGCCACCGTAAAACCACGGCGCAAAGAAGCCCATTCCAAGCAGCACTGCATATTGGGCAGTTCCAGGAGGCAGCAAGAAGGCTATTAGAAGCAACAGGGCGGCAATCGCCGATGTAACGGCAGGGACTATCATCCGCGCCCTTTTTACCCGTTTCCGCACCGCGTCGGTCACTATACCGCCGATGGGGGCGCCTACTACGGCCAGCAGGAATATCCCCGCTGTCTGCATAGCAGCCGTTCCCATATTCGGCTTATCCATCAGATTATAAAAGTAAGTAGGCAGCCATGTCATCAGCGCAGTCGTGACAAAGACATTGCCCACGAATCCCATAAAGTTCATGACAAGGGAAGGCTTGCTGAAGATTTCTTTAGCGATATCGAACACCTTCATCTTTACTTTTTTTCCGGCGTCCACACCGGCAGCAACCGTTTTAGTCAGGTCAACGGACTTATAGTCCTTGAGCGTAAAGAACAGCAAACCTATAATAAGAGCCGGTATGGCCACGATACCGAAGGCGTAGCGCCATCCCAGCATTTCCGCAATTATTCCGCCTCCTAACGTGCCGAGCACAGCACCTACAGGTACAGACGCGGTCAGGATGCCGTTCATCCTGGCACGCAACCTCTCAGGAAAATAGGCGGATACCAGTGCAGTGCAACCCGTGCTATAGGCTGACTCGCCGATGCCCATCGTTAACCTCATTGCAAATATGGCAGGGAATGTCCTGAGGAACCCGATGGTAGCGCAGCATATGCTCCAGGCAATAGTGAATATGCCGACGCCTTTGGTCCTGCTCCACCGGTCGAGCAGGAAGGCTATGGGAACTGAAAATGCCATTACCGACCAGAATATGGCGGACACCAAAAGGGCCAGCTGTGTATCAGACACGCCAAGCTCGGCCTTCATAAAAGGAAAAAGCGCGGTAACGACCATGCGATCTAAATAGTCTACGGTTGACACAAGAAAGAATAGAGCGAAAAAGTAGTAGGCGCGACCCTTCCCGACGGGATACTCAGTCTTTTGTTCTGACAATTTTAAACCTCCTTTTCACTGATCTTGTGAGATCTATTTAAACCCGGTGTGATACATCTCTTCACGAACCGAGTGCTTTACGCACGCGCGCGACCGCATCAAAGGCGCTTCCCGCGGCAGATTCCATATTTGTCCCGCCGAGAAGTGTACTTGCGAAGGAAACGCCCTGCAGTTTCTCGGCGCAGTGCTTGAAATCCATGACCCGCTGATAGGCCCCGACGGGATACTGCTCGGTAGCATAGGGGAGGCGGACGATCTTGATCTCCTCTATCCACTTCGTGACACCCGGGATCATCAGCTCGGCGTCCTCCTTCGCCTGCCTGGCGAGGTCGCTGTCGGACTGCTTCCACAGTTCCAGCGTCTTGGGGAGCACCGCCCAGAAAGTGAGCACGCTCTTACCGCTGGGGCACATCTGCGGGACCTTGGCGCGCTCGTCTATGGCGAAGAGGAAAGTTCTCTTCATCCGCGGATCGCTCCAGTAGTTCCATATGTTTCCTGGGAGCGGCCTGTCGAGGAAGAAGACCGGCATGGGCGACGGGGAATATATCACCCCTTCGAAAAAACGGCGCTCCTCGGCCAACTCGTACGGCATTATCTTTGCGGCTGATGCGGAGTCGAGCGCAACGATCACGTGGTCCGCCTTGCGAACCTGGCCGGTCTCCATCTCAGCGCCGATGACCTTTCCTTTCTCCATGACCAGCTGTTTCACCGGAGAACCGTACTTAACACCGACGGCCTTTGCCAGCTCATCGGTTAGAGATGCGACTCCCCGGGCAAGGCACACATGATGGGAGATGGCAAAGGTATGGAGGGCGCGTATGAAATGGTAGAGACTCATGTATTCGGGCGGCCCCATGGTGGCGCCGACTGCGAGAGGGAAGATGAGGAAGTCGCGCAGCGCCCGGTCGCTCTCCTTATTGAAATGATCCAGCACCGCGACCTTGTCGGACTCCGGGATGGGATCGTTGATGTGGTATGGCACGATCCTGGGCCCGAGTGCGAGATGTCTGAACACATTCCAGTAGAGATTGAGGTTGCCGCCCAGGCCGAGCAGGTCCATGTATACCGTACCCCTGGGATATTCACGCACTGAGCCGTCCTGCAGGCGGTAGACCATGCTGCCCGTCACGTCTGTTCTTTCGCCGCTTAGCTTCATCTCATCCATGAGATCGAAACAATGCTTGAAGTTGGTGTGATAGAACTGGGCGCCAACGTCCAGCCGGTCGCCCTTCCTTTCCAGCGTCACCATGCGGCCGCCGGGCCGCTCACCGGATTCGAGCACTTCCGTCTCATATCCCGCCTTGCCAAGCCAGTACGCGGAGGCGAGCCCGCTTATACCTGCGCCGATTATAAGTACTTTCATTCGTATATCTCCCTGTACTTAATCTCAGAACATAGCTTCATCAACAAAAAGCATGGTTCATGAAAAAGTCTCTATATTATTCAGGCGTCCACTTTTCCGGACCTTCCCTGTATACGTATTCCTGCGGCAACTCTCCATTGCTCTTGAGCACCGCCTTTCCTTCAGCAACGATTTTTGTCATCTCGGCAACGCGTTTGCCCGTGGTCTTGGCGCCAAGTATGGCCCAATCGTCCTGCAGTACATTGTCCTTGGCCAGGAAATCCGGCATCTGCCCTGAATGGCCCGCCACTCCAATGTAGGCGCCGGCAAGCGTCATTCCTGAAATCACGATATTATTCATCAGCAGGCAGCTGTTGATCATCTGGCTCAGGGTCAACTCCTGTCCGCCGTTCCGGTGGGCGCCGACCGTAATTACACCGCAGACCTTGCTGTACCTGGGTTTGTCCGTTCCCTTTCTCAGGTAGAACGGTTCCATCATGTTCGGCAGCCGGTCGATGGCCGCCTTCATCAGACTTGGAAGCCCCATGTGGTAGACAGGTGATCCCCAGATGATTCCATCGGCTGCAAGGTATTTTTCCATGTACTCCATTAAGTCATCCTTGAAGACACAGCGCAGTGTTTTCGCGCATTTATGACAACCGATGCAGTGATTTATTTTCTTGCCTGCCATTTCATAGATTTCCACCTCTGCGCCCGGCACGGTTGCCGCCTCCTCTAATGCCGTCTTCACCAACAGGTATGTATTGGCTTCCCTTCGGGGGCTTCCTACTAATCCGAGTATCTTGAATTTTTCCATAATTTCTCCCTCTTTACTGCACAGCTGCAGCAGCACTCTTGGCAGCGCGGATGTCGGCGGGACAGTGTCTGGACGCAAACCACCAGAATACCAGCGACGCCAATGCTGCGACCGCCGTAATCGCAAGGGCCAGGCTAAGCCCGTTGGCGCCGCCTCCGAACGCGTCCGACATAGCCCCTACCGCCAGTGTGCTCCAGGCGCCTCCCAGAACGTTCTGGGCGAGCATCATCAGTCCATATGACCTGCCCTTCAACTCCGGCGTGACGACATCCTGCGTGGTCGCAATCAGCGGCGCCATGGCCATCGTGTTGGTGAACCCGTACAGCGACAACAATATCCACGTAAGCGCCGATATCGACTGGCCGCCGGCATTGCTCATACTCGCCAGGCCCAGCAGGAGGATTACAGCCGCCGCCAGAATCGAGGCGCTAGAGAAAAATATCCTGCCCTTCAACGTTCTCTTCTGCATGCGGTCAGCCAAAACCCCACCGAGCGGCACACCCACCAGCCCGATCACCGCAATGATGCCCAGGACGAGGCCTGCCCTGTCTTCCCCGAATCCGTAGGTCCTCATGAGAAGGGCGGGCATCCAGACAACCACCGCATATATGAAGCCCGTATATAGGCCGTTTCCTATCCAGAGCCAGCGCAGCGACGGGACCGAGGCCAGGCGCCTGACACCTTCCCAGAAGCCAACAGTTTGGGCGGTCCCCGTCGAGTCCACCCGCGTTTTATAGTCCTGCATAAACAATGCCAGTATCCCCAGGATGACGCCGGGCACTGCGAAGTACAAAAATGGTATCCGCCAGCCAAATCCGGCCGACAGGAATCCGCCCAGGACGACGCCTACGATGGACCCCACAGTGATGAACATAGCGTAGATGCTGAGCTTCTGCGCCCTTGTTTGTTCAGGATACGATGATGAGATCAGCGCCGTACTGGCAGGGGAAAATCCCGCCTCGCCGATTCCCACGAAGAAGCGCGTCGCAAGCAGAAGGGCATAGCTGCTCACAATACCGGTGAGGAAGGTGAAGAGGCTCCAGGACACCGCCAGAAGCGCGATCATTTTCTTCCTGCTCCACCGGTCGACCATGTGTGCGACAGGAAATACGAAGATGATGACACCCACCATCAGTATTGTGGTAAGGAGGCCGCCCTCGGAATCGGATAGCCCGAATTCCTTCATCACCGGAACGAGCACCACGCCCATCACCTGTCGGTCCATATAGTTGACCAGTTGCAACAGCGAGCAAATGACCAGCACGTAGGTCGCCGCCCTGCCGCCGACTTTGAACGTATCGCTATTAAGTTTCATCCCAAACCCCCGAGTCTCCAATCATTAAACTTGAACAATGACTTGTAGGTGTTGATGCCGAGATACATAAGCGGGGCCGAAGGCACATACAGGGCCTTCCGCCCGAGCAGGACATTATCCGTCAGATCGGACTTCTCGCCCGCCATCATAGCCGCGATTATCTTGCCTGCAAGCTGGCTGGGCGCAAGCCCGCAGCCGTTATATCCCACGCTGTAATAAATGTTCCCGTGTACGCCCGTGCGGCCCATGAAGGGCAGAAAATCCAGGGTGATACCGATCAGTCCGCCCCAGGCATGTGTCATGCGTATTCCCTTGAGAAAGGGAAATTTCCTCTCCATGAGCTCATACTGCCGTTGAAAAGATTTGCGGCGGCAGCTATAGTCCTTTTCATTGTTGTAGTAGTAGAAAACCTCGTTCTCGTTGAAAACGAGCCGGTTGTCAGCGGTGAGGTTGCGGGCCCAGTATAGATTGGTGGCGCCAAACACATTACCCCGCCCGCCGGGATACTGGAACGCCTCCACTTGCGATTGGCTCAAAGGTTCGGTGGTCATGACATAAACGTAGAGGGGGAGTACCTTATAGTTAAAAAGCTTGAGAGGGTCGCTGCAGGCGTTTGTAGCCAGGACAGCTTCATCGGCAACCACGCGGCCTCCGTTTGTATACAGGAGTATCCTGGATGACGTGTTGGTACCCGGTATCATCTGTATGCAGCGGGAGTTCTCATATACTTCGACGCCCAGCGATTCGACGACGCGCTTCATCTCGCGCAGGAATTTGACAGGATCCATGACCCCCTCGTTGGGATAGCGTACGGCTGCCTTGATGTTCAGGCAACCGAACTGCTCGCGAGCGCGTGGCCCTTCGAACCATTCAATGGGAGCATTGGCCTGCTCGCAGTCTTTCGCCTCCTCTTCAAGGCGTTTGGCCTGCGCATCGGTCTCCGCAACCATAAGCCTTCCGGCTCTATCGTAATCGCACTCGATCTTGTGCTCCTTGATGAGCTGCTCGACCAGATCGACGCACTGTATCATGAGTTGCTGGAACTGCGTCAATCTCTCCGTTCCGAACTTTTTCCTCAGGTTGCTGTAGTTATGGCCCATATTCCCGGCTACACCGCCGCAGTTTCTCCCGGAGGAGCCGAAGCCGATATATTCCGCCTCCAGTACGATGACCCGTTTTTGAGGGAAACGCCGTTTGATGAAATAGGCCGCGGCCAGGCCGGTGAAACCTCCACCTATGATAGCGACGTCCGCCTCCTGGTCGCCCCACAGCATCGGGCCCGTTTTATAGTCGTTATCGAGCCAAACGATATTCTTGGGCCTAATTGTTTCTTCTTTCATACGCACTTCCATTTGTTTATCATTGAACTCGCATAAACACGAGAATAAAAAAGGACGCGCACCACAGCAGGGCGTAAATCCCGAGGCTCGGTACATTCATTGAACGGAATTTATCGGTCAGCTCCTTCGATGTATTCCCCGCGAATATCTTGTGCTCGAGACTGGCAAAACCGGAACCGTAAAAGACCAGGAGAAAGAGCCATTGCGGCACAACTGCCAGTACCGGTATAACGCCAGGCTTTCCCGTGAATAAAAGAAACGCAAGGTAGGCGATGCCGGCCAGCATGGCGATTATGTACACAGCGTTGAAGATACGCGCAGATCTCCTTGTTTTGCGGAACTGCACATAGCTCTTCCTGAACATCTCCGAGTTGCCGCTTTCAAAAAACCATGACTGGAACGGTCCGAGCAAAAGGAACTCGCCCAGCATCTGGCCGGCAGCCAGGCCGGCCATTATTACCGAAAGCAACCACAACAGTGAACCTGTATCCATAAGCCCTTACCTCCGCTGCCGCCGTTTATTTATAGCAGGCGACCTCCAGGTGCTGCCTGGGCAGGCCCTCGATCACCTGGCACCCGTGGTCATTAATGATGATAAGGTTCTCGTAGTGGAACATGCCCGTCTTGCCGTCCCTGTGCCAACCGTCCATCATGCCGGTCACCTCCAGTTCCATTGCCATGCCGGCCTGAAGGATTGTCTCCTCAGTGTGTGAAAACACCGGCGGCTCGTGGACGTCAAGGCCGATGCCGTGCCCGACCATCTCAATGCAAAACATACCGTTGTCGGTCTGGGTCTTGGCTACAGCGTCGTAGACCTTGCTGGCGGGAATACCGGCTTTGGCCACATTGGCGCCGGCATCGAAGGCCTTCCAGGCGATCTCCATTCCCCGCTTGTAAGGTTCGGGCGTGGGGCCCACGTACACAAAGCGGCCCATATCGGCCCAGTACCCTTTGTAGCGGCAGGGCATATCGAAGGACATGTAGTCGCCCTTCTTGATGACGATACCGTCCCAGTGGCCGCCGCAGTCGATGACGCCTTCTTTCATGTCGCCGCACATGATGTGGCCGGACTTCATCCAGTCCGACCCGTTGGCGGCCGCGGTCGACATGTAGATGCGCAGCAGGTCGTTTTCAGTCATGCCGGGCCTGTATCCGTCCACGATGGCGCCAAAGGCCTGCCGGTGCACGGCGGCCGCGTGTATAAGGCGGTCGATCTCCAGCGGAGATTTAATCATCCGGCAGCCCCAGATGACCATGTCGCCGTCGACAAACTTGGCTTCGGGCAGGGAATCGATCAGCAGCTTGATATCGTTGTAGGGGCGGGGGATAAAACAGTGCGCCAGGGTGCCCATCTCGAGGCCGATCCTGGCCTTGCCGTAGCCCATTTCCTTGACAATCTGGGCCACCTCGCGCGGGAGGCCGCGTTCATTCTGCGTCTGGTGAGCGTCCACCTGGCCGCGGATATCGCGTATCCAGCACTGAGCCTCGGCGCTCCACCTGAAGAATTCGGGGATGATGATCAAAGGCTCTCCGCTGACCGGGATGAGGGTGACACAGCACTGCAGGCTGGGATTGAACCAGTGTGTGGAGGTGAAGCCTGCGAAATAATGGCAGTCCTGCATGCTCCAGAGCATCAGCAGATCAACGCCCTGTTCCTTCATCAGCTTCTGGGCTTTAGCGATCCTGGCGCGGTGCTCGTCGTATGGAACGTCCGCCAGGTGCGGTGTGGGTCCGAATACGTCATACCCCTTCGGTTGCGGTGGTTTGTTGATCGTCATATCTCTCCTCCTGTATTGTATTTTTAAGACATGTGGCTCTGATGTTTTAAATAGCTTTGGATGATCTTTTTATTTTTTCAATCTCTCCGGAACAACATCCCTCCTGAATACGTCTTCCAGTGTTTCGGCCTTCTTTATTATTTCGGCGCTCGACCCATTTACGAGTATTGTGGCCGGACGCGGCAGCGCATTGAAATTGCTCGCCGATACCTCCTGGTAGGCCCCGGTATCCAGTATGGCGATGATGTCACCTGACTGCAGATCCGGCACGCGGACCTCCGGTATCATGCGATCGCCGTAGCAAGACCTTCCTACGATGTCGGCGGTCATAACAGGCCTGGCATCCGGCTTATTGGCCCAAATGAAGTCGTGCAGGTGCTGTTCGTACGTACCTCCAGTGAGGAAGAAATAGGTCGTGTCAAGCAGCACCCAGTTCCATACAATGGGCTTTTTCTGATGTTTGGTTTTCAGTACCGTGCTCAGATGTATCCCGGCGTTGCCGTACAGGCTGCGTCCCGGTTCAACCTGGAAATGCAGCCCCTTCATATTGAGTTTGTGCTGGAGCATGGCCTTTCTGAATGAACCCATGGTCGCTTCCGCGAAATCTTCTATCGTGGGCGCCAATTTTTTGTTCGGTGTCCTTGTCAGGATCAACTGCATCACCGTTGAAAGCGTCGCATACCTGGCCCTGTCTCCCAATATCCTCAAGAAAGCCATTATGGGGAAAAAGACCATGAAGAGGGGCGCATCAAGCCTGTTCATCATGCGGCCGAACGGGTCCCTGGGTATGGGGAATCCACCGCCGATACTGACTTCTTTCGGCTCATATCCTCCCCATTCCTTTTTTAAGGTGGCAATCAGCTTCACATATTGCTTCATCATGCCCTGCCAGTACCAGAGGGTATCATGATGACGGCCGGTATGAAGATGGAAACCGACAAGCTCTACGTTCTTCATCTTGAGCGCCCGTTTGCCGAGTTCGATAACGTGCTCGGTAGGAATACCGTTTTTGTACGCCTGGGTCCCCAGGTCAATGGGGACCAGTTCAAGCGTGAAGGCAGTGGGCCTCCATAAGTTGGGAAAGTCAGGACGGACCCGGAAACGGACCTTTGCCTTCATATTCAGCTCATCGGCGACCTTCTCAACCAGGTCGAGTTCGTCGACATCGTCCAGCGTTATCCGGCAACCCGCCTTAATCGCGTTCCGGATATGCTCCTTGTCCTTTCCACCGCCGTTGACAGAAATTACTTCCGGATCGGCTCCTGACTCCAGCGCCGCCACCAGTTCTCCCGGAGAATACACGTCCACACCGGCGCCTTCCTGCGTGAGGATCCTTCTGGTGGCAAGGGTCACGTTGGCCTTGATGGCCGGCATAACCGTGACCCTCCCTTCGGGCCAGTTGTCCTGGAATGATTTCTTGAAACGCTGGATATTGCTGCGGAGCATCTTTTCAGAAAAGACAAAAATGGGGGAGCCGAATTTTTCAACCAGGTGTACCGCATCGCATGCTTCTATAAATAGGTGCCCATCCCGGATCGACAAGCTCTCATCAACAATTCTTACTTCGTTGCCCACTTGAAACCTCCCCAAAATATCTTATTTAAAAACCTGTCAACTCAATCCTTGAAATATTGATTTATACGTTCGAGAGCGAATATGCGCTCTCGAACATTGTTAAAAAATTATATCTTTAATAGTTTATTAAGAGACTGCAGGATTTTCCCGATCTTTTCATCCTCGGTTAACCGCTTTGCAGGATCTCCAAAGAATGCGTCAAATCTCCTGGCATGGTGCTCCGAAACCAGGGTGTAGCTATAGAGCATAATATGGCTATCCAGAAAGTAGGAAACGGTCTCGATTCCCAGGCTCGCATCGATTTCGCCGCGCTTCATAGCTTTTCCAACCAGGTCCACAAAAAATAAGTGCCCCTCATATTCAACTTTTTCCGTGATATCAGCGAAACGGTTCATGCTGCTTGACCCCAGGTCAGAATATATTGAAAGCATGTCCCTGTGTTTCTTGGTAAACTCTTTGAACCCGTACAGAAGGTTACGAACAGCATCGATTAATGTGTCAGTTTGATATGTGTACTTCAGGTACAACTCCGCCATCATCACTTCTACGCCGTACTCCACACAGGCATAGAACATCGCCTCCTTGTTCTTGAAGTATTTGTATAGCGCGCCGTTCGATATGCCCGCCCTCCGACATATGGTGGAGATGCTAGCTGCCTCATACCCCTTCTCAGCGATTGTTTTTATGGCTGCATCCAGGATCCGATGCTGTTTTGCAACCGGGAGTTTCTTAAATGCTTCGTACATGGCAGTTCAGTCAGAGAGTGACCGTTCACTCTCTGTGATAATATATTATAATCTTTTTGCTTTGTCAATACCCCCAAACTATTGACAAATCCTGCCAGAGATATACAATATATTATATACAATATATGATAATATTAGTCGTGCAATCTAAAAAGGAGGCAACAGATGTTCGATGAAGGATTGCGCCCGATGGGACACAACACCATACAGGAAGCAGTGACCAATAATCTACGCAAGGCCATATCGGAGGGGCAGTTCGTTCCCGGTGAGAAGCTGAACTATTCTGAACTGGCCAGGAGCATGCAGGTCAGCATGACGCCCATTCGTGAAGCGATGCGGGTGCTGGATGCTCAGGGACTCGTCGCCATCAGCACCTACAAGAGCGCCAGCGTTGCCTCACTTACAATTGGAGAAATACAGCAGATATACGGGATCAGGAAAACGCTGGAGGGGGTGGCGATAAGAGAAGCTGTGGATAATATCTCACCGGAGACCCTGGCGAGATTGAAGCAGGTCGTGGCCGACCTGGATGAAGCGGCGGCGGCGCTGTCCAAAGACATAACTGATGACGCAGTGAAAAGTAGCGTCATGAATATTCAGGAACTCCATCGCCGATTCCATGAGCTGATCCTGCTGGGCGCCGGGAACAAGTTCCTGGTACGGATCGTAGAGTTCCTCAGGGGACACCTGGGTCCATATTTTTCATATACCGCCAGGGCTATTGCAGAGAGCCGCACGTTCCGGTTGGACGAGCACCACGGCATCATGCAAGCCTTCACGAAAAAGGATGCCGATCTGGCTGCATCTCTGATGATGAAGCACCTGGACATCACCTGCGAAACGCTGGTCGAATATATACTCGGCGAGGCGGCCCGGCAGGCGGTCCCAAGCGACAGAATCAGCAAGGTGAGCGTGAACTGATCTGATGTGGCCGCTGTCCTAAATGGAGGTAGATATTTATGATACTCAGACGCAGCTGTCTGCTGGTGCCCGGAAATAACCTGGAACTGATACGGAATGCATTGAACACTTCGGCGGACTTTGTGGTAATAGACCTGGAAGACTCGGTGCCGGTCTCGCAAAAATCCAATGCTCGTGAGCAGGTCAAAGAATCGGTCATAATGGCTAAATCCGGAGGCAAACATGTGGCCGTCCGGATCAACGCTATCAGCACCGGTTTTGCACCTGACGATATACGGGAGGTCGCAGAAGCCCGGCCTGATGAGATAGTCATCCCCAAGGTGAAGTCCCCCGACGACGTCAGGATGGTTGAATCGATGCTCGATGCCGCTGAAAGCAATCCGCAGCTCGATACGAAAATAGGTCTGCAGGCGCTGATCGAGACCGCTGGCGGCGTTGAGGCCGTGCATGAAATTGCCCATGCAAGCAGGCGGTTGACCGTGCTGCAATTCGGCAGGGCAGACTATTTTGCGGATATAGGGGCCGGCAAATCCTTTTCCATGGATGATTTCTGGTCCGTCTCCCTGTATCCCCGGTCACGGATCGTGGTTGCGGCCACGGCCGCCGGCATAGCGGCTATCGACACTGTTTATCCGAATATCAATGACATCCGGGGTTTGAAGGCGGACGCCCGCAGGGCGGCCGGTATGGGTTTCAAGGGGAAATGGGTAATTAATCCCTTGCAAATAGGGATAGTCAATGAAATCTTCACGCCAACGATGGATGAAATACGGTACGCCAAAAAGCTGGTGGCAGCCTATGAGAAATCACAACTGGTAGGTGTCGGCGCAATTACGGTGGACGACATGCTGGTGGATAAAGCCGCCATAGTTTCAGCCAACAAGCTGAAATACGTGGCCGAACAGCTTGGCCTCTGGGATAAAGTTTAAAATCGGATACCTGCGCCTGCAATATATAAATTCAAACATGGGAGATGATTATGACGAATACAACAAAAAGTAGCCCGAAGCCTGCCGGGGTGACCGGCCGTGCCCGTACAAAAAAGGCAGTACCGGACCTGTGGGATGGCGTCCTTTCGATGCTGGATGATATCGCTCCGCGTATCAAGCTGGAAGAGGGAATTCACAGGATATTGAGCAAACCCGAACTGGAGCTGACGGTATATATTCCTGTCACGATGGATGATGGACGGGTGGAAGTCTTCACCGGGTACCGCATTCAGCACTCAAGCGCCCGCGGCCCCTGTAAAGGAGGAATCAGGTATCACCCCTGCGTCGACCTTAACGAGATAAGGGCCCTGGCCGCCCTTATGACCTGGAAATGCGCCGTGGTAAATATACCTTTCGGCGGGGCCAAGGGCGGAGTTCAGTGCGATCCCATGCATATGACAGAAGGCGAGCTGTGCAGGATGACTAGAGGCTTCACCAGGATGATCTTGCCCGTGATCGGAGGAAAGCGGGATATCGCGGCTCCGGATGTAAACACCAACGAGCAGACTATGGCATGGATTGTAGACACGGTCAGCTCGGTGAAGGGGAGTATGGAATTGGAAATCGTGACGGGTAAGCCGCTATCCCTGGGCGGCGCTGCCGGCCGCAAGGAAGCCACCGGGCGTGGAGTGGCGATGTGCGTGCAGGAATTGCTCAGAAAAAAGCAGCGGACACTCAGGGAAACGACAGTGGCCGTGCAGGGTTTTGGAAACGTAGGCTCTACCGCAGCTACCACTCTTCATGAGCTGGGTTGCAAAATCGTGGCCGTAAGCGATGTGACGGGAGGATTGTATAATCCCCGCGGACTGGATGTCGCCGCAGTAAACGAGTATGCTGCCGCTCATCCCAGGAAGCTGCTGGAAGGCTATGAAAAGGAAGGCGCAGACCGGATCACCAATGAGGAACTGCTTGCCCTGAAGGTGGATATACTGGTGCCCGCAGCTCTCGAAAATCAAATTCATGCCGGGAATGTAAATTCAGTAAAGGCGAAAATGGTTATAGAAGCCGCGAATGGACCGATTACCCTTGAAGCCGATAGGGTCCTTGACAGCAGGAAAATCATGGTAGTGCCTGATATCCTTGCCAACGCCGGGGGCGTGGTGGTCAGTTACCTGGAGTGGGTCCAGAATTTACAGTGTTTCATGTGGCCGGCAGACGAGATAAATGCGAACCTGGAACGCACGATGAAAGAAAGCTTTAACAGCGTGTGGAATCTGGCCCATAAGCATAATGTTTCTCTGCGCATCGCAGCTTACATGCTTGCGGTCGAAAAAGTTGCCGGCGTAATGAGATTGCGGGGCTTATCTCACTCAAACGAATAGCCTTGCTGCGTCCGCTGTCCACCGCTATGTTATGCTCACCGGCTGATATGCATATCTTGCTGACGCCGCAATCTCGTCATAGGTCCGGGGGTTCAATTCGACCAGCGTAATGTGTCCGAGCGAAGAGATCATCAGGTCCCGCACCGTAAAGCGT
>CAYVBI010000012.1:0-24035 GCA_964448985.1 uncultured Dehalococcoidales bacterium | reverse complement strand
CTCCCTTGCCCTGAGCCATCAAAGAGGTTAACTTGTTGTAAGCAGCGATGTACTGTTCATAAGTACAACCCGTTGCTGCACCGGTACCCGTTTGCCCCGAGGTAGTTGGCTGCGCAGGAGAAGAGGAGCTTTCGAAAGTTCTGGCGCCGTTGGTTTGATATACCCATGAAATCCCATACTCGACAGGGTCCAGCCAATCGTAAGTTTCCTCAATGTAGAACTTGCCGTACTTTCCATTTGACCGCACAACGTACGAATGCCCGTCAATAGGTGTCGTCATTTCTACATATCCCGATGCCGGCGCCTCGCCTATGGCATCGAGAGCTATCAGTCCCATATCAATTATGCCGGGAGATTCAAAAACATGGATTCCTCTGGGCGCGATGAAGAAGTCCCCGCCGCTGGAGGTAACCTGGCCCGATGAAAAACTGAAGGCTTGATGTGCCTTATCCCAGTCTTTTATTTTTACAAATCCGCTCGTGAGACCGGAGTCGGCGACAACGGGCACGGATACGAGCAATAAAGCCAGGATAATCACCGCTGCCAATATTTTAAATACCACGTTTATTTTCACTGCAACCTCCTGTACTACAAGATTGATCTGTGTCTATTGATAATAGAAAAAGTAAGTGTTCGTTAACTATCAGTATATAGGCCTGATTAATATCGGTCAATATAAAGTAGTATCGGTAGAAGGCTGCTCTTTGATGCCGTTGACATGATCTGTGTAGCTTTCGGTTATCTATTTCAGGTTGGAGAAGCCGGCTCGCATTTATCAGATACCCTGACTCTATTTAACCTGTTGTACTGCCGGAGGTATCCAGGACTTGTCCATCACCGGCTCCTGCGGCCAGTAAAGGCGCAGTGTCAATGAAAAGCCGCCGCTGGCCGGGGCGGGCAGCCAGTTAGGCATCCTGGCAGAATCAGGTGAATCGCGCTGTATATAGATATCAATCGATCCGTCGGGATTCTTTATCAGAGCCGGGTCACTTAATGAGCCCAGACAGTATCTATTGATCGGATTGGCTGCAAACAGGATTTTTTCATTGTACATAGAAAGTGACCAGAATCCGTTTACCGGCGGTATCTCATCCTTATTGAAATGAAGTACATATTTGTTATCGCTGGAAAATTTTACCCCATCGCTGCCGGTTGACGCTGAGGCATAGAAAGCATCATCAACTAAGTTGGCGCCCAGTCCCCGATAAGCTACGGCCGCTCTCAATGTATAGTCCGTCCCGTAATTGCCGGTACCGTAAGGGAGTTGCCACCCGTTCTTAATAGCACTCATTCCTTGAGAAGGGATTTTGTCCAGAGCGGACTGATAGCCGGTTTGGATTGCCGATTTAACGCTATCGTCCAGATCGGCAAAATACAACTTATAGTTAACTCCAGGCTTAATGCCTATCTTTGCCATTTCAGCCAGCAATGGCGCATCTGCTTCATAGGGAGGGTTTTCAACCATCAACTGGCAGACATAATTGAAATAGCCGGCCGCGTCAAGAGCCAGCAACTGGTTCAGGGGTGAGACTTTGGTATTGGCATTGGGATCGACCGGGACATCAGCCGGCGGCACATAATTTGTGCCCCAGGCGGAGAGCGGCGTCAGCTTCAATTGGTCCTGAAGGTTCCAGACGTTCTCGTAGTCTGAAGAGCCGCTACAGGCGACGCGACCGACTATCCAGACCCACCTGGTTGAAGACCTCATTTCCGGAATGCCTTCGGGCAATTTGCCGCTCCAATCAGGGCCGGTGATGGCAAAGTTGCCGGTTCCGGTACCCGTAGTGCGTGAGCCGGGCGAGGCAAAAGAATCCGTCCAGTAGTTAAGCATGGGCATCAGGTAGTAGCGGCCATGAGTATCCGGCAGAGAAAGGATAACGGGTTCTTTATTGGTATCAACCCAGGCTGCTGAATAAAGCGTATCGGCATTAGGATTTACTACGTTAGTAAAAGTCGCATCAGGAAACGTCCTCTTATTGCCGAATTGGTTGACCGGTGCACCGTTCGCTGTGGGTGTGGGAACTGCCGTAAAGACCTGCCGGGTCAGGTCCATTATGACCAGCGGGAAGCCGTATACCGTGGCATCATAGGCGATTTGCCGGGCCTCCTGCGAACTGACCTGTTGCTGGGCTGTGTCCGGCGCGGAAGCACAGCCCGTGGCTATGGTACTCACTGTGATAAGCAAAACGATGATAATCAGAAACCCTTTCATAATTATGTTTTTCATCTAACATCACCTCTTCACTACATTAGTTTCCAGGTAATTATACTACGACCCATCCACATTGCACCTTTCCCAACAAGATGAAATCCGCATTGATGTTAATTGACAGATAATAAGCCCCTGGTCACTCAGTCGCTGCCACCGAACTCTTTAAGTCGCAAATCTGTTTATGGGAACAATGCCTGCATTTTAGACTTCATTGAAGGACTTAATTGTTTGAAAAGCTTTGCATTATAAGAACCATTAAGCATAGGCTTAATAGTCGGGTCCGGACTGGCTGGATAACCCACACTGGTCGGATCCGAAGCGGGATTATTGGGACTTAGATTATTTCCGGCTATCTGCTGGGCTGCGACAGCATATTTACGTGATGTCGCTGCAGGTGTTCCGTCCTTGACTGCAGGATCGACGTCGGTCGTGACAATTGAAACGGTATAGTCGCTGTTGAGGTAAATTTCAAAAGTACGGAACTGCTGAGGAAAATCCCTTAACGACGAAGTTTCAACCTGCCAGAAGCCGCGCTCAGGCCTGGTGGGATCATCCGTCAGGAAGGCTTTAACAGTATTGAGATGACGATGTCCGGCGATCCACATGAGGAGATTCGGATGATTGTGGAGTTCCGCAATCAGACCGTTAATATCTACGGCATTTTGAGGGTCTGTCCACCATTCCGTAAAGGTGCCGTCAGGTTGGACACCTATCGGTATGTGTGCGGCAATGATCATGAGCTGACCGGCAGCATCACCATCCGCAAGCTCTTTTTTGAGCCAGTCCCAACGTGCCTGGTCAAGAAAGCCATGCCCGTGGATGCTGGTATCCATATCGGTTTCTGATTGCGTATCGTCGAGCACGATAACCTTGATGGGCACATTCGACTTCGGCAGGAAGCTGTAACAGGCAAAGCCTTTCTCCTGCTTGGGGTCGACCAGGTTTAAACCGTGACCGACCGGGCTTGAAGTTGTCGTGAAAAACTCTTTAATCCACTCCGTTCTCAAAAGTGAGCGCCGGTCCGGATCGGGTGCAACCTTGGGAGGATTGTTGAACGTTACGACAGGCCCTGCGTCTTTAATATCGCCGTTAGGAGTAGAGCCGTCGAGTACGCCCATGTAGAACATGGGATTGTTGATATTGGCGGGATTCAGCAGGACATCTCCCGCAGCTATGACGGTGTCGCTGATGAGGGCCTGTCGCAGGAAAATGTTGACCGGCAGCGAACCTATCCAGAAATGATCGTGGTTGCCCAGGGCTTGATACCAGGGGATGGTCTTATCAAGCCCTGCCGCCTTGAAAGGTTTCTGATAATCGATTGTATCGGCTCCGAGATGGGCGCCGGAACTCGGGGTGATAACCTTGCCGTCAAGGACATCGATGTACCATCTGAGTTCGTTATACTGGGTCTGGTTGGCAGCGTCGCCCAGGGAAATCCCGAAGTCGAATGGATTTTGTTTGTGAAGCGCATTTATGGTCTGGACTGCTGCATCAAGAACATGGGTTGTATACAGCATAACCGGTGAATATACCGAGGTCTCCCAAAACCAGGGAGTGTGGCCCATCGCATCGTAGGGGGGAGGAAGGAGGGTCGGGTAATACAATTGTTGAAGATAGATCAGCTGGGCCGGAGATTCTTTATCGGTGATATGAATGTCACTTATAACAAAGAAATTCAGCAGTTTTGCTTTGTTGGTGACCGACGCACCGCTATAATCCGCCGGCATGGTATCAGTCCGCGGATCGGAAGGCAGGCCCTGGCCGGTCGTCCAGTTGCCATAGCCGTATTTGTCGTATTGGGAAACAGCTGAACTGGGGATACTGCTACCCGGAGCAATTGTGCCGGGCACAATCGTCTTCTGGAGAGTCGTTTGTACGCTGGAATCAATAGGATATCCTTGAACCAGATCCTGTGTGCCTGCGCCGGAACATCCTGACCAGGAAACAATCAGTATGCTCATCAATAAGACCAGGTAGAACCTGCTGTAATCACGAGTTAGTTTCATAGATACCCTCCGTTTTTAATTACTATGCCGGGATTTCCCATTTCGAATCGCAACTGAGCGATTACCGGCCATTGTCTCCCCATATTACCATGAGGAAGCCATCTAATTATTTCTCAAAGCAATATTTATCCCATCCCTCCATATTGATTTTGGGAAATGAGAATCCCACTGGCGCACATGCTCCCGCGGTTGATTCCGATCTAACGCAGGCGTGTTCGCTGCCCACTGTCAATCCCCGCTCCAGGACCCATGTCTTTGGCGGATTCATCCCCGCGCCAAGCGTAAAGTGATTACCTGTGTCCTTCCAGCCGGGGTGACGATAATGATCGATAGCAGCCGGATCTGTTGGAACAAAATCGAAGGTAACCTGAACTGCATCCGCACAGTTGTATTCATTTGAGGGGGCTTGCTCAACAGATACAATGGTCGCGATGCCCGGGATATCCACATACGTGCAGGGACCACCGATGGGCGGACCAACGGCAGGTGGAGCAACGACAGTTTGAGAACATGCGCCAAATATCATTGCTACTGTCACCAAGATCACCACAGCCAAGCACAGTTTTACTTTTAACAGCATTAATTTCCTCCTTACCAAACCGTTATGCGCGTCTTAGCTGATTTAATGAATGTGATTATTCCGATTGATCTGCTTAACTTTCTATTATATTGTACGCCAAACTCTAAAAGAAGAAGGAGAGGGCCAATGATGACGAATAGATATTGCCAAGCTGTGGGATGCTATGATGCAGTGGAGGCACATAAGAAGTTTAGTCCAGGGGATGGATTGAGGTAAGAATTGGTTCTTTTTACTAAGGTACGCCGTTTATTAAAGGGATATCTTTAGACGGAATAAGGTTTGCGATGGATTAGATTTCATATTTCAAGTGATTAACCGAAGGAAATTACCTTGTCTGACTCAGCAATCAATTGCACCAACTGAGGCATGGTGGAAACAGGACACCCGCCACCTTCCTGGTTCCGTGACTTTAAACAAGTACCACACGCAAGTAATTTGCCATTACTAGTCAGGAAACAGTTCAAAGTACCGGCGACATCATAATTCGGGTCTTTGATATTCTCTATTTCTACGCCGCTTCCCATGAGGAAAATGCTAACCTCGTGTCCAGCGTTGATGGCGGTGTTACCCAGTCTTAAAGCATTCCACGCCGATTCAGGATTATTCGAGTTAATGACAATAGCTAGTTTCATCTTCAATGGTGGCATTCACCGCCTCCATCACAGGTTTGATCATTCGAGATGATTGACAAATTCCCTGTAATCAGGCTTTCCACAACCGGTTTGATGTCAGGACATATTGCATCATGATAAACATCAATGCCCACTTCGTTGAATGCTCTTAGTGGGCGTGACCTTACCCCGCATTTGGCAGCATCGACTCTTTGAATCCAGTCGTTGTATAAGCATACTCCACCGGGGTTCTATGATTCAATGAGCTGTGTGGTCTGACTTCGTTATAGTCTTTGCGCCAATCCTCGATAATCTCCAAGGCTTGTAACTATTTCTGGGGCAGGCTCCTGATTTCCCATAACTTTTGAATGCCGGGTTCGATTTTGCTCGACCATTCCGCGTATACCGGGCCTGTGGCCGCGCGGAAAGCTTTGACCTGGTCGGGTGTCAGTTCGGTTATAGTCATGCCCTTATCTCGCAACAGACTCAACTTGGTACGTGCGGCATCGCGCGATAGCTTCACCTGCTCCGTTGAAGCCTCGATTGCCGCCTGCTTGATGATTGCCTGGGCGATGACGGGTAGACTATTCCATTCCTCCTTGTTCATTCCCAAGATGAGGGCATCGTAGGAGTAATTCCAGACGGTGATGTGATTCTGGACCTCGTATAGCCTGGAGGACACAATAATGTCTATGGGGTTCTCCTGGCCGTCGATTTGCCCCTGCCTGAGTGCGCCGATAACCTCGCCGAAGTTCATCGTTATCGGTACAGCCCCCAACTCTTTATAAATCGAGTTATAAAGCTCGACATCGGGGATGCGGATTCTCAAACCGTGCAGATCATCGGGTACACGTATGGCGAGTTTGCTGTTGGTCAACTGGCGGAAACCGTTCTCGCCATAGGCGAGGCCAACTATACCCCGATCTTCTGCCGCTTTCAGCAGTTGACTGCCGGCGGACCCGGACAGAGCCGCATCAACCTGTAAATAGTCCGTGAACAGCCACGGCATGGAGATAGCCGCGAACGACTGGTCAAGGTTCGTATAAAGCAGATTGGAGTGATAGGTAAAATCAATGCTGCCATCTTGCAGCATGGTCAGTTCTTTTACCTGGTTTCCACCCGCCAGCTCGGCATCGGGGTAAACGGTTATTTGCATCCGGCCGCCGCTCCGTTGTTTGACCAGGTCGGCGAACAGATGCGCTCCCTTGGCCCACGACGAATCTTCGTTGGTCACAACGCTCATTTTCCAGTTGCGAGCCGGGACATTCGATACTGACGCCGGAGAGCAAACGCACAGGGTGAGCGCGAATCCCGCCAACAAAATGCATAAACCGGTCTTCATGTTAAACAAGTTCCCGTTCTCCTTTTGCCTGTTACATTCTGAATGATTGCCCTTAGTTTACCTTCTCTGGTAAGGCCCTTAATTCTATACTCCATTTTAGCTGCATGTGATTTGTCGGCACAATCCCACTTCCTGAGCAATTTAACGGGTCTCCTTCCTTTGGTGTACTTGGAACCGATCCCTGAATTGTGATCCTTTATACGCTTATCGACATTATTACTGATACCTGTATAAAGAGTCCCGTCACTGCATTTAACTATATAAACATACCAGTTGCCCTTCATGGCCGATATTATAAGCTTTGCGTAGGAAATGGCAACAGGTAGCAGCTATTGTTAACCTTGTCTATTTAACTTGAAAGCTCGAAATTATCTGAGCGAAAAGGCTTTTAATGGAAAACTCGATTTTAGTACAACGTGGCGCCAGAATTTATGTGACAGGTACATAATCCCTATTTATATGATCAGAAATAGGTGGGATTATCCCACTTGACACATTATCCCACCAACAATACAATGTATGTATAGTACATGACGTACAAAATTACACAACCAGTCTGAAGGGGAGCCATGGTAATAAAAGATCAAGATTTTAAAAAAGTAGCAGATAGCGTTAAGCCCGATGCTAAAAAGAGGGTAGTTCTTCATAGCGTTCAGGTACAAGAAGGGGTTTCCTATCATATATACACAAACAAGCTCGGGCAGATTGTGTTGGATCCCCAGGTCAATATCCCTGCTTCGGAGGTGTGGTTATTCAGGAATCCAGAGGCCCTTGCTTCTGTTAAGCGGGGACTTTTAGAAGCTGCAAAGGGGCGAACGACAAAGATTGATCTTAATACCCTGTAAGGTTAAAGTCCTTGTTCGAATTAGAGTGGACACCTGAGGCAACGAGAGCCTATGATAAATTAAAAAGCGATGCGTCCCTGAAGAAGCGCTACAAAGCTGTTAAAAAAACCATCCAATTCCTGGCAATCAATCCCCGGCATAATAGTCTCCAAACCCATGAATGGGAGAGTGTCAAAGGACCTGAGGGAGAAAAGGTCTATGAAGCGTATGCAGAACGAAATACTCCCGCCGCATATAGAGTCTTCTGGTATTATGGCCCCTCTCGAAAAGTAATCACCATTCTTACGATTACTCCGCATCCTTAGACGATTTCGTCTTGTCATGCATCGTTTTTGTGCCGCATGATAAGCAGTGACAACAGAGTAGTGCTCTTTTTCCTATCCACATGTAGAGATATAGTCGGGTGGATGTAACGAGGGCCTATGATAAATGGTCAAGCAGGACTGAAAGCACAAGGATGATGATCCAGCAGGAGACGGACAGAGTGCCTATGCGGCGCATCATACCGTATGTTTTAGCGAACTCGGGAGTCCCTATCTGTTTGAAAAAGCGGGGAAAATAGCGGAAGTGTATAAACAGCGCGTCGACCAGCAGTACGATGACCAGCAGGTGCTTTGCTCCCAATACGTAAATATTAAGGTCATCCTTGTCCAAAGCCAGAAAGATTCCGCTGACGATGAGCGCGATAAACGCGATCCAGGTGACAGGCGCAATACGACGTGCAATACGCGCCCTTTTAAGTCGCTGCTCATCCGTCTTTAAGTTCAGCATGAAGGCGGCACAGACCATCGCGCAAACGAAGCCCAGCACTGTTGCGATGGCATGCGTATAAGATGCTATCTCCATTTCAAAAAGGCATTGTAGATTCTTTAATAGCCAATGTCAACGTCAGGGAGTTACCGTAACTGTGACTGTAGCAGTATCGGAGCCTGCGCTGTTGAAAGCGGTAAGAGTATAGGTCGTGGTTTCCGTGGGGTATACGTACTCTCCATAGGATGAAGCCGGTGTGCCGATGTCATGATCGATGGAAATGGATGTTGCTCCCGTGATCTGCCATGTGAGATATGAAGATTCTCCGGCGTTAATGGGGCTTAGGCTGGCTGCGAAGTCATTAATTACAGGCGGTGAACCTGCAGTTGTCGTTACCGTGACCGTCTCTGACGCAGTCACCGACCCGTAGCTGTTGGTTGCGGTCATTGTATATGCGGTGGTTACAGCAGGGGTTATTGCTCTGGAACCCGTGGCTGAGACAGCGCCGATGCCCTGATTTATGGAGATGGTGCTTGCCCCTGTAACGGTCCATGTTAATGTTGTCGATTCTCCTGATGCAACGCTGATAGAGCTTGCATGGAAAGAGCTTATCACCGGTAAATTGGTCGACGTGCTCACCGTAACCGTAGTTGATGCAGTTACCGATCCGTAGCTATTGGTAGCGGTCAATACATACGTGGTAGTGGCAGCGGGGGTTTCTGCTTCAGAGCCCGTGGATGCGACAGCGCCGATCCCCGGGGTTATAGAGACTGACGTTGCGTCTGCAACGGTCCAGTGCAGCGTCGAAGCCGCCCCGGACGTTACAGTGCTGGGAGATGCGTAAAAAGAGCTTATCACCGGCGAACCTTCCGTGGCCACCGTAATTGTGGCTGTCGCGGTCGCAGGGCCGTTGGTATTGGTGGCGGTGAGCGTATATGTGGTGGTGGATGTGGGCATTAAAGTACGCGTGCCGGTGGCCGACACCGTCCCGACACCCGGTGTGATATTGACCGTAGTTGCCCCGGTAACCGTCCATGACAGTGTTGTGTTGTCGCCCGCGGTGATGGATGCCGGGCTGGTGGTAAAAGCGGTTATGACGGGTAAACCTGCCGTAGAGATCGTGACCGTTGCCGATGCGGTAGAGTTGCCGGCGCTATTGGTTGCCGTAAGAGTATAGGTCGTCGTTGAAGTCAGCGACACCGTTTTTGTTCCCGTGGAAGAGACAGTTCCCACGCCCTGGCTGATGGAAACCGACGTCGCCCCGGTGACATTCCATGATAGTGTCGCAGAGTTGCCGGAAGTTATGGAGGTCGGGCTGGCTGTGAAAACGGCGATGGTCGGTGGTCCGGCCACCGTAATTGTGGCTGATTTCGTCGACGGTCCTGTGGAATTCGTGGCGGTGATCGTGTAGGTGGTCGTCTGGGTGGGTGTCACTGTTTGTGAACCACTGGATGATACGGTCCCGATATTGGGGCTGATGGAGACCGATGTCGCTCCCGTAACATTCCATGATAACGTGCCCGATTGTCCGGAACTAATAGTACCGGGGCTGATGTTAAAACTATTTATGGCCGGCCGGCTCGGCGCAGCTACCGTAATGGTTACCCATGCGCGGGAAGAGCCGGATATGTTGGTGGCAGTCAGTGTATAGTCGGTCGTCTCGGTGGGGGTCACCGTCTGTGAACCGCCGGACGCTATGGTCCCAATATTGGGCTCGATGGAGACCGATGTCGCTCCCGTAACGGCCCAATTTAATGTTGCCGATTGCCCTGACGTAATGGATGAAGAACTGGCATCAAACATTGTTACAACGGGAGGCTTGAACCAGCTCAAGACAGCCCCGTTCGTAAAATAAATGAAACCGCCGATCGCGCCCCCGATGACCAGCAATATCACAACCAGCCATACAATACCGCCCATCGAGCTATTCTTGGGCGGTACGGCCCCCTGATTACCGTATGCATATTGCCCCTGATTCCAGCCATACTGCTGTCCGCCGGGAGGTTGCTGCCCCCACGATTGTTGCTGGTTGGGGTATGGATAGGGAGGGGGTTGTGGAGGGGGCCAGTTCAACGTCATACCACAGGCGTTGCAATAAGGCTGGCCATACCTGATAAGCGCTTTACAGTTGGGACAAGAGTACATTTGTTGCATAACAAATCTTCACTTCTGTCACAAATACATAGTTTATATCCAAATTATAAAGGATTTATTAAGCCCATGAAAGGGTAATACTTCTTACCTGTATGAGTTGACCCGGTCTTTACTATCCAGTATGCTATGCGATACCCGGCTTAAACCGAGTAAATAAATCACCCCGGATTTTCGAAATATTACACGTTTTTCAAGTATATAGTGACAGGGAGGAGATTTAAAAAATGTATATGCGAAGATCATCGATCATTCTGGTAACCATTATGCTTGTTGTGGGGATATTGTTATCCGCGTGCGCGCCGGGAGGGTGCGCTCCCTCGGCGACGCCTCCGGCCCAACCTGCCGATACAGGTGTACCGGCAACCCCGGCTGAAACACCTCCGGCGACCCCTGCAGCCGAAACGCCCACGGTAACACCGCCTGCGGAACAGCCGGCTGCGCCGCCCGACAGCGCGCCGCAGGTAATCGAAAAGCCCACATCTTTTGAAGCTGCGACTTACAGCAACGACCAGTACGGGTTTACCATGAGGTATCCCAAATCCTGGTCAAACGAAAAGCTCCTCGCAGACACGGTCATGCGGGTGGCAGCCAAAGCAGGCGACATTCAGGCCGATGCTGCTGCGGCAGCCGTGGTAGATAAGCCCGCGGATTACGGCAAGGCTATTAGAGAAGCTGTGGACGAAACGCTTGCAGCATCCGGTGTGCCCGTTAAAACGAAAATCGAGACTATTAATGCTACAACTTTGTCGGACGGAATTACCCCTGCCACGGAGGCTGTATTAAGCGCCGATGTTTACGGAATGTATCAACTCTATATTTATGCCCTGGGCACAGACAAGGGCGAAAAGACCATTGCCGCGATCGGCCTTACAATCATGGGTGATACAAATAAAGCCCTGGTGAAAGAGATCGTCCGGACCCTGGCTGTTAAGTAGCCGCCGGCCTGTTCGTATATTCCATTCTTTTAACTTATTGCTGTGACGGAAGTGAAAATATACTATGCAGCAAACGTATTATTGCCCCAATTGTAGAGCTCCGGTCGCCTACGGCCAGCCCCAATGCGCAAACTGTCAAACGGTTTTAAACTGGCAGGGATCGCAAACACAGGGCCAATACCAGTCATCCGATCCTCAGTATGCCCAACAGCAGCAGCAATGGAACCAGGCTGCTGCTGATAACCGATCGGCAGGTTCGGAATTTCAGGGCCGCAGCCAGCCGCCGGACGGTGATGAGGGGCCGGGACTGCTGCAATGGATAAAAAACAACCGGAGCATGGTTACGAAAATATCTATCATCGTGCTCGTTGTTGCTGCGCTTATCGTCACAGGCATCGCCCTGCAGGGAGAGATCTCGAAGTGGTTCGCGGCGCCGGTTATAACAGCTTTCGATGCCGGTTCCTCGACGATCATTTCAGGCCAGGAAGTGACTTTACAATGGGATGTCAGCGGAGCATCCTCGGTCTCTATCAGCCCCGGCATAGGGACGGTGTCTTTCAGTGGGACCAGGAAAATGTCTCCCGATGAAACGACGACTTTTACGCTGACTGCCGGCAGCCGGTTCGGTGGCTCTGTAAGCAAGGCGGTAACCGTTACGGTTACCGGCAAGCCGCCGACGGTAAACAGCTTCAAGGCCAGCCCCGGCGGCATCTATGTAGGTCAGACTGCCACATTATCCTGGAGCGTTACAGGCGCGACATCGGTTGCCATTCAACCGGAAGTGGGTACCGTATCGCCGAGCGGCTCGAAAATCGTGTCTCCGGGCTCAACCACCAGGTACGTGCTGACAGCCTCCAACAGCGAAGGCAATTCAACCGCGTCAGCCACGCTTAATGTATCCACGTCAAATGCGCCCATCATTACCACGTTCAGCGCCAGCCCGACTTCTATCAATGCAGGCGATGACGCGACTCTGATATGGGACGTCATCGGCGCCAAGTCGATTAATATCAACCAGGGCATCGGCGGCGTCGCGTCAAAGGGTTCCGCCATAGTAAAGCCCGCTGGAACGGCTATCTATACATTGAGGGCCGACAGCGACTACGGCTCTGTGACCGAATCGGTCACGGTTACTGTGGACACATCCAATACGGGTACAGGCCCGGCCATCACCAAGGATCCTCCTGAGATAAAAACCTTCTCCGCAAGCCAAAAATCAATTATGCTGGGGGATGAGATAACCCTGACCTGGGCCGTCGATGCAGCCAGGACGGTCTCAATCAGCCCGAGTGTCGGCGGTGTGCCGTCTTCCGGTTGGAAGACGATAATACCCACAGCCACCACCACCTATAAACTGTCCGCCATCAACACCTTCGGCACAGAGACGGCGGAAGTAACGGTTACGGTGAGCGTGTCCACCGATGGCGCGGCGCCGCTAATAAGATCCTTTACCGCCTCGCCGATCAGCATTACGCAGGGTGAGACGTCAAGCCTTACCTGGGATATCAAGGGGGCCACCAAACTTATTATCGATCAGGGTATCGGCATTCTAACCTCAAAATACGGGCAGACGGTATCGCCCGGCGAAACTACAGATTATACGCTGACCGCCATCAACAGTTACGGGACGGATAACGCGACTGTCACCGTAACCGTAACCGTGACCCCCTGATGCATCTCTCAGGTTCAGTTAAGAAACTGTTAGTTTAATATCAGATACTTATCAGTGCGCCGTCAAGCATGCTCGATACCGCTCCTTTATGCTAAGAGATAAGGAGGGTAAAAAATGAAAAACAAATTAGTTATCGCAACTTTGTCACTCGTATTGCTCACAGCGGTAATGTCAGCCGGCTGCGTTTCCACGGGCATAAGCAGTGAGCAGTACATGGCCCTGCAAGGCCAGGTGAACTCACTAAACAACTCGCTGAACTCCACTCAGCAGCAGCTGTCTTCAACCCAGCAGCAACTGAATACAACCCAGCAGTCGCTGTCTGAAGCCCAGTCCAAGCTGCAGCAGCAGAACACGTATGTTACGTCTGCGCAGCCGGCCTATCAGCCTACCGTGATCTATTACCGGACCTATTCATATGGCACACCGTGGTATCAGTATCCTTCATATCCACGGCCGGCGCCGTATCCTGGCCCTGGCCCCATGCCGCCCCCCGGACCGGGTCCTTTGCCACCGCCTCCCGCTCCCTAGCAACTGATCATCATTACTAAATAAGGAGACGCTGATTGCAACGACGCAATCAGCGTCTCCTTTCACGTCTAATTCACCTGGTATGGCTGTATTTAATGTGCTTCTCGAAGTCCGCCAGCAATTTGGAGATCTCTTTGCTGATGGGCGTCACGGCCCCGTCTGCCGGCGCCGGCTGCGCCACCCGGGTCAGGTTAACGCCACAATTTCCACAGAACCTCTCACCGCACACAACCCGCGCCCGGCAGTTGGGGCAGTAATATTTCTGTTGCATCTGTCTGAGTCCTCTGCATTTAAACTTGCCTGAAATATCTGTTTACATAATCAGTATACGGCTCAAATATTAAACAATTATTAACGGAAGGAAGATCGGTTAATGAAGCTGTTCGGAATACGGAAGCGCGGCATTTACCTGTCGCCGTATATGAATCTATCCTCGAATTTAAATCCCCTTTCTTTAAACAGCATCAAACAGACGTCGACAACCTCGGGATCGTATAGTTTGCCCCTGTTCCTGGATATTTCAGTTAAAGCTTTGTCGATACCCAGTGCCGCTCTATATGGACGGTGTGATGACATGGCCTCAACCACATCGGCCACCGCCAGTATCTTGGACTCTGTCAGCATTTCTTTGCCCGTCGATCCTTGAGGGTAACCGGAGCCGTCCAGCCTTTCGTGATGCTGCAGGACCATCATGGCGATCGGCCGGGAAAACTCGATGTCACGCAGTATGGAATAGCTGCCAAGCGTGTGCGTCTTTATCAGGTCTAATTCGGTATCAGTCAGTTTACCGGGCTTGTTGAGGATGTCTGACGGCACATACATCTTGCCGATGTCATGGATTTTAGCTGCCATTATCAGATGTTCGACCCGGAAATCGTCCATCTTCATCTCACGGGCAATGGCGCCGGCCAGGTCGGCCACCCTGTGCTGATGTTCGGCGGTATAGGGATCGCGCATCTCCACCACTTTAACCATTGTATCCACCAGGGCCCGCAGTGCCCTTTGCAATGCGTTGATAGAGGCCTCACGCTCTTCTTCCGCCCTCTGTCGCTCGGTGGAATCGCGGCTGTATACCACGGCGGCGTATACTTTCCCGGATTTGTCTCTCAGCGGGATCTCATATGTATCGTAAATATGCTTTGAGTTATCGGCCAAGGTGATAACGTTTCCGGGATTTTGCACCAGATGTCCCTTAAAGGCCTGCAGGTCGTCGGCGTGAAATCCCGCGATGCCCCTGTCAGGATTGCCCAGGCACAACTCCTCGGAGAAGAAGTCGGTATCCGGCCTGCCTATGATGTCCTGCGGGGACAGGTGCTGCGCTTGAGCAAAGCTCTTGTTGACCAACATGTATTTATGATTAAAATCTTTGACGCACATCCAGTCGGGAGTGGCGTCAATGACGTTCTGCAATAAGTCCTTGGAGCTCAGGAGCGCTTCCTCAGCCTTCTTGTGCTCCGTAATGTCGGTTATCAAGCCGGTAACTCCCACAATCCGGCCTTCCTTATAAATCGGGCGGCTGGATGAACGCACAAAACTGACTTCGCCGTCCCTGTCCATCAGGCGGAATTCCCAGGGATCGATGTGTCCGGACAGCAGACGTTTGTAACTGCCTAATAGACTCCTCAAGTCATCCGGATGTATATACGAAATAAAAGATTGCCCCAGTAATTCGCTCACTTTATATTTGGACACTCGCTCAACTACCGGACTGACATAAGTAATCGTCCTCCTGGTGTCCAGCGTGAATAAAACGTCGTTGATATTCTCCACAAGCGTGCGATATTTTTCTTCGCTTGCTTTGAATGACGCCCCCAGATTTTTCTGTTTGGTAATATCTGTGGTGTTGCCCAGAACAGCCCGTTGTCCCCGGTATACGATGGGCACGATGGTCTCTATTATCCAGCGTACTTCGCGGTTGCGGTTATATACCCTGAATTCGTAGGGTGTTTTGCGCAAACCCTTGAGCATGCGGACGGCATTTCTTCTGACAAGATCCCTGTCTGCCGGGACGACTATGCTTAAATGCTGCATGTCTCTGAGTTCGTCTTTATTACGGCCTGTGATCTTCTCAAATGAAGGGTTGCAGAGCACAAATTTACCGCTCTGCCCAACGTATTTACCGATGGGAGAGCTTAAAAAAATGGATTTGAACAGCTGATCACTGCTTTTACGGTCGATACCGGCCCAGACGTCACTTAAAGATCGCTCTTCTTCGCATCTATCTGACTTCACCCTCGTCCTTGCATGCATATCCGTTTAACTTATGGGGTATCACCATATCCGTCCTCATATACATATGTCTTATATATACCCCAGTATATTCAAATATGCAATATGACTATGGTACCATTACTTAAGTACTGGTTAACCTGGCCACGATCGAATGGCATTGTCTGCGGGTGCAGATTGAATAAGAAAACGGCTGATCAGAAGGCGCCGATTGCGCCTGCGAGCATAGCGCCTGAGAGAGGCAAATTAGATTGCCTATTTAGTGAACTTCCATTTAACCGGCAGCTCTTTACCTGCCTGTTCGATGGCGTTGCTGTCAAAGGGGGTCCGCGTGGATTGGTAGGCCGTTCCCAGTTCACGTGCCAGGGCTTCCATTATAACCTGGTCCTGCAGGTTACGGCAGTCGCTTTCCGAGATGTGCAGGATACCTCTGGTCGGCAGGGGAAGGATGACGTACCAGCGCGCAGCCCTGACCTCGGAATCTTTGAAATACTCGTCATCCAGCTCGCCCCACTCCGGCACCTCCTGTATATTCATGACGGTGCTCTGCAGCCCTCTTTTCACGTTGTTCGGCAGCCTTTGCCATGTCTGTATCGCGATCTTTTTTAAACGCGCGTCGCTTATATTGATGGGCGGCTGTTTCGACTGCAATTCCGACAGGAGGCTGAGGAACAATCCCAGCATCAGGGGGATGAAGGTATAAAAATATTTTTCCCAGCTCTGGTCGCTCCACATGAAATATATGGTCCAGGCCGCATAGATCGCAAAAGCCCAGTAAAACGTATGTATGCCGATCCTCTCCCTCGAGGTGAGCTCACGCGCGGGCACCATGAGAAAAGCTGCCAGGCATGCCAGGCCCAGACATACGACACCGAGTACTTCCCCCGCATTCTGGATTCCCATAGATCACCTCCAACTGCCTATTATAGCAGCAGATATTCCGGTATCAATAGGTATTTAGTCATACCCCCCCCCGTCCCAAACGACAGTTCTCCGTGCGGTGAATTGCTCCCGGTACCAAGTTATTTACATAAGTATAGGACATGATTGTTAAGGTATAATTATGGAGGGTGAGCAGTGATAGGACTTTCGTCCCGGGCCGGTTGCCGTTGCCCGCCGGCATACAGCAAGCGGCAGGGTGGCTACTTACATTGATCTATGCATCTCTGGCAATCGGCTGCGCCGGGCTGGGTATCCTGTTAACGCTGGCCCTGCTGATGTTCTGCCAGTATTTCGATATCGACCTGGCCCAGAACCTGTGGCTGATCATCCTGCCCATCGTCATCGCCGTTGCGCTCAATATCTGGTTCATCGAGCTATATGACAGGTTCAGGAAGAAATAGGCGACCGCCTGCGCGGCTATTTGTGAATTTTACAGGTGAGCGCGCCTGAAGGGCACTTATCTACGGCGCTCTTTATGGCATCCGCTTCGGCGGCATCTATAAGCACCCAGGGCCGCCTCATCGGTTTAAATACTTCGGGCAAATGTGTAAAACAGTTGCCGGAATGAACGCATTTCTCCGAATCCCAGAAAACCGTGATCCTGTCGTTGTTGTAGACCCTTTTCATATTGTCTTCGATTATACGCCGGATTCAGCATCACAACCCGGCATTCTGTATAATATACAGGATATTTATAAGGAAATGTAAATGATGAACCATAAAGTATTATTTTCAATTTTTGCGGTCTTAATGCTTGCATTGATGTGTGTTTCATGCTCATTGCTGCCGGGCCAGGGCTTCACCTACGATCCGTCGAAAAACTACGCCACTTTCCTGGTAATCGATAATGATACCGGAAGGAATTCCCTGGCTATCATGAAGCAGCGCTCCATAGCTGAGGGATGGGAGATAGGTCCCATTGAGTACTATAAGCCGGGGACCAAAGACTTCGCCCCCATTCTTAAAAAGCTTACTGCCAGCAAACAGGTGACGGTGGTCTGGATCATCAGCCTGGTATGGGATATACCCGATATCAAAAAGGGCATGGAGGGGCTTGATTACACCGGCCCCTTCAGATACGTGCCTATCTCAGAGGAAGCAGGAGCGATCAAGATACAGCAGTAGCTTTCAATTAACGGCCGTGGTTGAGGGATCTTAACAGGGCCGTCAGCAGGGCAAGTCCGTGGACAGGAATCTCGAGCGCCCGGGCGCGCCGGAGCGGCTCGGCGAAGATGGCGTCGATCTCCATAGCCTTGCCCTCCACGAAATCGATCATGGTGCTCGGCCGGTATGCTCCCATGGTGGAGGTTTTTTGAAACATGCTTTCTACCAGATTGTCCCCATCGATTCCGGCCTTTTCGCCATGGTGAGCCAGGTCGGCGTTCCCCGCGCAAATGACCTCCTCCATCACGGCTTTTGCTGCAGCGCGCAGGCCCGCGTCCGACATAATGCGATCGGTCGTGATCCCGCCACCGGCGACGCACAGGCCGCTGAAAGGGATGTTCCAGCACAGTTTTTCCCAGCGGGCCTTCAACAGCGACACCGCAGGGACAACGCTGGTCTTACTGCCCGACCATAATTCGAGAGCCATTTCGATCTCGACCGGATCGTCCCTGTAATGTCCTAACGTCACTGTGCCATAGGCCAGATGATGCACGTGTCCCGGCTTGCCCCTGTTGATACAGGTAAAGGCCAGGCCGCCGAATATCCGTTCGGCGCCGAACCACGCGGCAAAATGGTCCTCCAGCCCGAGGCCGTTCATCAGCACCAGTATGCGGGTATTCGTGCCCACACAGGGCTGCACCAGCTTCCGGGCTACATGGATGGATGTCGACTTGAGCGCGCAGATTACCCAGTCGACAGTCCCGATCTCGGTGCTATCCCGGGCCACGAAAGGATGCGCCAGCAGAAAATCCCCATCCGGGCTGGTTACGTTCAGGCCGGAAGATGTGACATCACAATAGTCTCGCCTGACCAGGAAACGTACGTCATGTCCGGCTTCGGCCAGCCGCCCGCCGTAATAACCTCCCACGGCGCCGGCGCCTATGACAGCGATGCATTGCGCCTTTTTCATGGAAATATCTTATCAGAGAAGCGGGTTTATATTGAAATCCATTGGTTAGACGGCGCCGGTAATCCGGGAAGAGGCGTCTAACCGGATACCCTGCTGATCTTGCGGAAGATAAATATGATGCCGTCTCCCATCTTGTCCAGGCCGCCTATGATACAGGCGCCTGCCTTATCGATGGCCAGCGACAGGGGATTGATCCTGGTCGGCTGCGGCGAAGCTTTGATGGTTTCCGCAGCCTCCGCGCTGTTTTGCCGGAAGGGACTGTCCTGCAGCGCTGAAATGGCCCTATCGCATGTGGAGGAGAGGTCGTTGCCCAGGTAGGGGTGGCTTTGCTCGACGCGCGCTATGTTGTTTTTAAGTTCGTGCAGGGCATCGATCATATACCCCTTATATTAAGGCCTGCTCAGTCTATTTTCAACGTTATGCCGACCGGGCAGTGGTCTGATCCCTGCACGTTTTTTAGTATAAATGCGTCGGTCAACGATCCGGCCAGGTTCCGGGAGATAAAGAAATAATCGAGACGCCACCCGATATCCTTATCTCTGGCTTTGAACCGATAGCTCCACCACGTGTAATGGCCGGCATCCTCATGGAGGTGGCGGAACGTGTCGATATACCCGTGATCGATCAGCTTATCCATCCATGCGCGTTCCTCGGGGAGGAATCCGGAAGTCTCGCGGTTTTCCCTGGGCCGGGCCAGGTCTATCTCGCTGTGGGCTACATTGAAGTCACCGCAAATCACAATTTTTTCGCCCCGCCCGGACAATGAGTCGATATGTTCCAGCAACTCATCGTAAAAGGCCAGCTTAAAAGGCAACCGTTCCGCCATTTTATCGGCGTTTGCCGCGCCCTCTTTGCGGGCAGTTGCCACCTCCCGCGGGGAATAGGCCTTGGGGAAGTAGACATTGAAGAGTTTAAATCCGGGATGTTCGGTCATCAACACCCTGCCCTCGCGGTCGAAGCTCTCGATACCCAGCCCGCTGCTGTGAGAGACGGGTTTCTTACGGCTGAAAGTGGCCACACCGCTGTAGCCTTTCTTCTCGGCGAAGCTCCAATGCGTAAAGTAGTCGGCCCGATTCTCGAGGGCGGGTGGGATCTGGGCCTGCTGCAGCTTCGTTTCCTGGAAGCCGATGATGTCCGGTGATTCCTGTTTCAGCCAGTCGAGGAAGGGCAGCGGCTGCTGTCCCGCCGGCGCAAGGTTGGCCTTGTCCAGCATGTTTCTCATGCTGACAACATTCCAGGAGACAAGCTTGATCTGTTCGCTCATCAGCTATTGCCGATCGTCGCTTTCATCCGACCACTCCTGCATCACCTTCTTAATGCGTATGGCCAGGTTGGGATTGGAGCGCAGTCTTTCGATGAAAACCGGGCATCCCTCCAGCATGGAATTTTCCGCGGCTGAAGCCAGGCCGGCGAGCAACTGGCTGAGGCCCAAGTCCTCCATCCCGGGTGGGGTGGAGAAGGAGACATTTGAACCGAGCTGCTTTTTAAGATCGAGCTCGGTTACACGGACCGGCAAAACGCAGTTTTTATACCACGGGCAGGTCTTGCACTGTAATACCGATTGAGCTTCATCAAGAATATCCGCCATATAATACCCCAGCATAATAATAGACTATTTTAATCCATCCCGGCCCCCGCCGCAGAAAAAGCTGCACTTCGGGCAATACCTGGAGTCTTTGGAGATGTTGTTGCCGCAGTTGGGGCAGATGGGTTGAAGGGGAGTTCCGCAGTTGCCGCAGAAGCGGTCATAGGGGACGCGCGGCCAGTTACAGCCGTGCTGCCTGCATCTGGAGTTTACGGCGCCCAGGATGCCGAGTTGCGTATGGCAGTAGCTGCAAACCGTGCTGCCCGGCGTATTTTCTTTCCAGCAGATGGGGCAAAGAAAATTTTGCTGCATGATAATTCCTTAAACGTTAAATATTGTATGCCCGATGCGGAGTCCGGACAACGTATGATCATAATCCGCTGTCGCGTGAACTTTGAGCCTGAGTGTTCTATTAATGGCCTGACGTACCCACAGAGGTATCGAACTGCATGTCGGGGCTGACACCCTTGTTGCCGTCCTTATCATAGGAGATAGCGCGATAAATGTACGAGGTCCTGGGCAGGAGAGTGGTCAGTCCCACACTGTGGGTAAGGGTGCCGGCATTGATGCCCGTGCGCGGGTCGCTTTCGATCAGGGTGGTCGTATTGGCATAGGGCCAGATCCCGTATTCCACCTGTGTGCTGGATGGTTCGTCGGTCACCCAGGAGATAATGGCCCCCTGGTTTGCCCCTTCGCTAACCCTCAGCATGGATATAACCGGGGCCCTGGTGTCTTTGACCGTTTCGACTACAGGCGCTGAACCGGTCTTGATCCAGCCGAACTGAAAGGCCAGGATGAGGAAGATGGACATGCCCACCACCAGTACCACCAGCGCTGACAGCAGTATGGGATTAGTATTGCGCACGATCTCTTTGAGCCTGCCGGTCAGGCCGTCCAGCGTGCCTGCGGAATATGCTTCGCCCCCATGCACGGGGTAAGGTTTATAATCGCCGCTCTGGCCATATCCGGCCTGGTAGTCCTGGTACGGCGGTTGCTGGGGCTGATAGCCCTGCTGCGGATATGGCTGATACTGAGGGGGATTTTGACCCTGGTCCGGATACCCGGCAGGCGGATACTGCGGATACTGCGGATACTGCTGCGGTTGTTGTTCCGGTTGCTGTTGCGGGTACTGCTGCGGTTGCTGTTGCGAGTACTGCTGCGGTTGCTGCTGTGGCTGCTGTGGCTGTTGTGGTTGGTATTGCGGTTGAACGGGGGTAACGCCTGTATGCTGGAGAACGGTATGGCAGGCATGGCAGTACTGGCTGTCGGCGGAGTTGCCGGCATGGCAAGATTGACAGTAGACGACAAGCGTATTACCGCAGTGCGCGCACACCCACTGCCCCCGCAGGTTCTGGGCGCCGCAATTAGGGCAGGGAATTGTTGCTTGGTACATTAGAACATCTGTAAACGCAGGTAAAAGGCGGATTATTCCGAAGGTGTCGTGACATAATTAGTGGAGGATACAGCATCAGCGCTGCCGTCGGTATGTGACATGACCCGGTACTGGTATTCAGTATTTGCCGTTAATCCCTTGACGATGACCCCGTGATCGGTCACACCTATGCTGGTGCCGCTCGCGGGGTCATCCTGTATCGTTGTCAGATTGCCGAACGATCCCTTGGGTCCCCATTCCACCTGCGAACTGGACGGCTTGTCCGTCTTCCAGAAGACGGCCACCTCCTTGATGGCCTTGGAGGTCACTTCGATACCGCTGATTGTGGGGGGCACAGTATCCTTTTGCGTCCCTGTGCTGGTGGTGGTGGTGTTATCGCTGCCGAAATTGAGTATACCTTTAAGGTAACCCTGGCTGTAGGCCCAGTAACCGAACCCTGCCAGTCCTGCGATCAGAACGACGAGCAACAATATAAGCATTCCCTTGCCGCCGCCCTGCTGAGGCGGCCTTGCGCCCGGCGGATACGCGCCGCGTGGAGGTTGCTGCGGAGGATACCCCGGCGGGTATCCGGGCTGCTGCGGAGGATAGCCAAGCTGAGGTGGATAGCCCGGTGGTTGCTGAGGCGGGTAGCCGGGGGGTTGCTGGGGATAGCCCGGCTGTGGCGGATAACCGGGCTGCTGGGGTGGATAGTAGCCGCCCGGTTGAGGCGGGTAACCGGGAGGTTGTTGCGGATAGCCCGGCTGCGGCGGGTATCCCGGCTGTTGAGGATAGCCAGGCTGAGGTGGATAGCCGGGTGGTTGCTGCGGGTAGCCAGGCTGCTGCGGAGGATAGCCAGGCTGCTGCGGCTGATAATAACCGCCCTGCTGCGGCGCACCACCGAAAGTCATACCGCACCTGGCGCAAAAAGTACTGCCCGGCCCTGCCGGGGTTCCGCAATTGGGACAATCCGTCGGCAGCGGTGTGCCGCACGCATTCCAGAATTCCTGTCCGGGAGCGTTGTTGGCGCCGCATCTGGGGCATCTTATCCATTGCTGCATTTTATCTCTCCGTCACATCCATAACTATCCATAGAGAAAACGTATTTCCGGCGGACTATGTTTAACCATTTTCTTGATTATATACACAGGTATTAAATAAATCAATAAACTTAATAATTCGGGGGCAAAGAATATTCTTATCTGCCGGCAAGGTAGCTCCTGCGCGAGACCTCTTCCCCCCGGGCATTGTAGAGCACGGCCGTATCGGCGATCTCGTTGTTCCAGATATTGCCCAGTCCCCAGTTGAAGGAGTAGCCTCCCGTCTGGCAGTGAATTTCATCTGTGAACACCAGTATCGTTTGACCCGGGTATAGGATGCTCTGAGGGGGCAGTCCCTGCCCGCCCTCGGCCGGCTGCATGGGCGTCTGGTCCAGAGGTTCAATCGGTGTGCACGACGACCACTGCACTTCGCTGTTGGGCACATTGGTCGGTTTGGCCTGCTGGGATTCCTTGGCGAACCTGTATATTTCGGACTGCGCCGGGTTCTTGACCAACGTGTAATAGCTTTCGGGCGATACCGTTTCCTCGGTCAGGTCAGGCGGCGGCAGCTCGTAAGGAACGCAGGGAAAGTGTGACGGGAAGATGAAGGTCGGATATCCCCTGGTTACATTGGTCAGACGCCAGTCGACGATATCGACGTATGTTTCGCCGACGTTCTGGATTACCACGAACTCATCTCGCTCATAAAGTCCCGGATTGCAGCAACCGATCCTGGTCAGAGTGCCCCTGTAATGGATTAGCTTTATCCGGATCGGCGATCCCGGGGTTGTGACTGTAGTGGGGGCGCTCTCAGCTACGGCTGGTTCCGGCGGGGCAGACGCCGGCGCCTGCGATGTCTCAGCCGGGATCTGGGGATTATCGTTGCCCGGGGGTGGTTGCGACGGCAGGGGTGATATACAGGCCACGGCCAGCGCGGCAAGGATCATGAGGACAGCCAGCAGCGGTGCGGGGCCGGCTTTAAGCGGCTGAAAAGATAACATAAGTGTTATTGAATTATATGCATTGATGGAGAGGGATGTCCACAGAGCGGGCTTTTTAAATCCTGGTTAACTACGATTGTACGGGGCGGTTCTCCTTGCTTTTAAACCTTGTTAAAGAATAAAATATAGCGTTAGAGGGCGGCTAGCTCAGCGGTTAGAG
>CAYVBI010000011.1:0-24427 GCA_964448985.1 uncultured Dehalococcoidales bacterium | reverse complement strand
CACGCTGAACTACAGCACCAATTACTTCTGGCGTGTGAAGGCCCTGGAAGTCAATGGCCAGAACATCCCGAGCGATTGGTCCGCCACCTTCAGCCTGCAGACCGAGGCTACGCCGGCGCCAGAAGCACCTCCTCCGGCAGAGCCTGCAACCCCGCTGTGGGTCTGGGTCATCATCGGCATCGGCGCCATCCTCATAATTGCCGTTCTCACACTCATCACACGAATCCGACATAAATAGAAAAAGGGGCGCTGAAAAGCGCCCCTTTTTATTTTCAAGAAGATGTGATGTGGTATTTGTCTGGAAGGACCAATACTAGACAGCCGCTTGTATTTGCCAGCTATTCAGACGGTAGAACAGATATAAATTTAGTATGTCAGGTCCATACTGATGTCCAGCGCCCTGGCGGAATGTGTCAATGCCCCCACTGAAATCCAATCGACACCTGTTTCCGCTATCATCCGGACATTATCCAGGCTGACTCCGCCCGAAGCTTCCACGATTGCCTTGTGCCCGATCAGCGAGACCGCCTGCCTCATTTGATCAAGGCTCATATTATCCAGCATGACAATATCTGCCCCCGCCTCGGCAGCTTGCGCAGCCTCGATAGGACTCGTGGTCTCTATCTCGACCTTAATGTTCCGCGGAGTTTTATTTCTCGCCTGCAGGACAATATCGGCGATGCCCAATCCCCGGCGGCGCAGGATCGCTATATGATTGTCCTTGATAAGCACCATGTCTCCCAGATTCATGCGATGGTTGGCGCCCCCGCCGGCGGATACCGCATACTTTTCCAGTATACGTAATCCGGGCAGAGTTTTGCGTGTATCCAGTATTTTAACGGGAAGTCCACTGACTGCATCAATATACAAAGACGTCTGTGTCGCTATGCCGCTCAGATGTTGAAGAAAATTGAGCGCTGTGCGCTCGCCTTTTAAGATACCGGTCACATCGCCTTCAACCGTCGCTATAACATCTCCCGGTTTAATCCGGTTTCCGTCCGTAATCAGGGTGGAAAATTTTAGGAAAGGATCGATCTTATTAAACACAAGCCTGGAGATATCGATGCCCGCCAGTATGCCGCGAGCTTTGACTAAAAAGCTGGCCTTCCCTTGTGTGCGGGGAGGGATTAAAGCGTTGGACGTGACGTCCCCGCCTGCCAGATCCTCATCCAGCGCCCGCTCTATGAGTTCTTCCAACGCAGGTATATACTCGCTTAGTTGCATCAAAGGCTAAACATCCCGACCGGCCAAATAAGTACAATATCCATAACTTATGGGCCCTGATTTAGTTATTTCACATGGAAAATCATTGCATTCGAAGCAAAACCTGACACCTCTGTTAAATGCACAGGTGGCTATTTTGCAGAATTTATTGTCCTTGGGGACACAGCCTTGAGTGCCGCCGGGGCAACTTCGCTTTACCATCCGCGGACATTTCTCGCAGGCAATCCCGCAAACGCCTATTTTCATGTTTAAACTTTCCTCCAGCAGCTTGAATTATAATAGCTGGCCTCTCTAAATAAAAGCGGGACAGGATGTATTTATGGGTTCAGCAGATAGATCGAGAAATTAAGAACAGTGGCGTAGCTCACCCAGAGAATATAAGGTATAAGCAGGAATGAGGCGGTTTTGGATACGCGGTAAAAATTTATCATGGTTAGAAGGATGGCTGTCCACAGCGGTACTATTACGACAAGGCCCCAGAGCGGTGATTTCAATCCGAAGAAAGCGTAAGACCACAGCGTGTTGAGCACAAGCTGAATGATAAAGATGACAAGTCCTTCCCTGACTTGAAATACCTTTATACCCTTTCGCCATACAAGGAACGCTGATATACCCATCAGGACGAAAAGCAGGAACCATACGGGGGCGAACAGCCAGTTGGGTGGAGTGAAAAACGGCTTCTGCAGCAATACGTACCAGTTAGGTATGGCAGCCCGTGTGAAAAGCGAGCCGATTAAACCTGCGCCGAAACAGGCCGCCAGGCTTATCAGCAGCTCGATGATGTCGCTAAATCTTTTATCTCGCATCGATTTTGAACCGGCGACAGCGAATCATTAAAGCGAATTCACGAAACCTTCAAAAAATAATATATCAATAGACTGACGAACTCAAATCACACGATCTGCCGGGCAAGTCAGGCTTTTAATCTGAGCAACTTTGGGTTTATCATGTCTACGGCCCGATTCTACCGGCCCGGGCATGGGAGGTGATCGTTGAAAGGTATACGTTTGGTTGCCTCCAAATTGCTGTGCTAAAATCCCCTCTGGACTGTGCCGGTCGAAACCGTCCTCCCCACCATTTGATATGAGACTCTATTACACAAGCCAGTTGCTTCAAGGGCTGCCTGAATTTGAACGGCTGCTCAAATCCCTGCATGAAAAGCGGCGGATGAAGGCCAGGGTGTCCCTTCCTGATCAGGCCCTGCCGTACCTGGCGGCAGCCATCCACGGTCGCCTGAGCAAGACAGTGCTGTTGGTCACAGCGCATGCTGAGGCGGCCAGACGTCGCTTTGAACAGATTAAGCTGTGGCTGCCTGACACGGCTGCTCCACTGTTTTTCCCGGAAGCGGATCTGCTCGGCAGTGGCTCTTTAAACGATCCCGTTGCCAATTCAGAACGGACAAAGGTAATCTCTCTCCTGTCCGGTTGTGATAATACGGCTGAAAGTAATCAATCCTCTTCCTTTATTATGTGTTGTGCGGCATCGTTGATCAGCAGGTCCACGGGGCCGGAAAAGTTCAAATCGGGCTGCATCAAGATAGTAAACGGTATGAACATAAATCAATCTGCTCTGCTTGAGAAGCTGCAAGCGGTCGGCTATACCTTTGAGGATGTTGTAGAGATACCCGGCACTTTTAGTAAGAGAGGCGGCATTGTCGATGTGTATCCCTGCGGTCAGGATTCTCCGGCCAGGATCGAATTTTTCGGGAATGAAATAGAAAGTTTACGGCTGTATGATCCCAGGTCACAAAGGTCCATGGCACAGGTACCGGTTCTAGTTGTGCCTCCTGCAGAGGAGCGGGCGCATGACGGCATAGCAAATTTGCTGGACTACCTTCCGGATGATGCCGTTCTACTGTTGGACAACATCCAGCAGATTGAGTCGGAGGTGGAGCGTATCATTGCGGAATTCACCAGCCTGGATCAATCCAAAACCGAGGAGATGGATATATCCGGCAGCGGCGCGGTTTCTTTTAAATGGGAGGACATCGAAAATAAGATCAGAAACCGGGACCGGGTTGTTGAATTTAGTCCCTGGGATGAGGCCGATGAACGAGACAAATGCCATTACCAGCTTCCTATCAGGGGCGCCCCGGATTTCTCAGCAAGGTTCCCTGCGTTTTTAGACAGGTTGCCTGAATTGAGGCGGGAGGGCGGCAGGGTTTTGATCGTAAGCCAGCAGGCTGAAAGGATAAGGGAACTCTTGCAGGAACGTGATATCAGTGTGGATACGTTAAAAGCACTTGAAGGACTGCCGTCACGCAATTCTATTTCCCTGCTTCAAGGTTCGCTGGATGGAGGATGGCAGCTTGACAATGAATTGTTGTTGCTGACCGATGCCGAACTTTTTGGAAATATAAAGAGGCGGCGTTTTGCCAAAACCAGGCCTGTCAGGCACCACCTTTTCCTCAACGATATCAGCATCGGAGATGCTGTCGTGCACGTGGAACACGGCATCGGGTGCTTTGCCGGTATCGTCAGGAAGGTCTCTGCAGGTGTGGAGAGGGAATACTTGATGCTGGAATATGCATGTGGGGACATGCTTTATGTGCCCGTAGACCAGGTCGACAGGGTAAGCCTTTACATAGGTGGAAGTGAGAAAACTCCATCGCTGAGCCGTCTGGGATCACAGGAATGGAGTCGGGCACAGCAAAAGGTGAGGGAGTCGGTGGCAAATATAGCCGGCGAGCTTATAGACCTGTACGCCGGTCGAGCCGCGGGTGGAGGGATCTCTTTCTCCAGGGATACCCTCTGGCAAAAGGAATTGGAGGCTTCTTTTCCGTACGTCGAGACTCCGGACCAGATGGAGGCCATAGAGGCGGTGAAATCGGATATGGAATCGGCCAGGCCGATGGACAGGCTGGTTTGCGGCGATGTGGGTTATGGAAAAACAGAGATTGCTCTGCGCGCTGCCTTCAAGGCTGTCATGGACAGCAAACAGGTGGCCATCCTGGTCCCGACCACGATTCTGGCGCAGCAGCATATGAGCACTTTCAGCGACAGATTGAAGGCTTTTCCGGTTAAAGTCGCTGTGCTCAGCCGCTTTTGTTCAGCCAGAGAACAATCGGACGTGTTATCGGGCCTGCAGCAGGGGACGATAGACATATGCATCGGCACACACAGGATGCTGCAAAAAGACGTGCGATTTAAAGATCTTGGACTTGTGGTAATTGATGAGGAACAGCGTTTCGGCGTAATCCACAAGGAGCATTTCAAGAAAATGAGGCAGTCGGTTGATGTGCTTACCCTGAGTGCCACCCCCATACCCAGGACGATGCATATGGCACTTTCGGGGATTCGTGATATGAGCACCGTTGAGACGCCGCCGGAAAGCCGTCTGCCCGTGATCACATATGTGGGCGAATATAATGACAGGTTGGTTCGTGAAGCTTTACTGCGGGAGCTGGAGCGGGATGGGCAGGCGTTTCTCGTGCACAACAGGGTTCATAGCATAGATGAGCTGGCATTAAAAGTGGCCGGCCTGGCGCCGGAGGCCAGGATATCGGTGGCGCACGGACAGATGGAGGAGGACAAGCTCGAGGAAATTATGTCTGACTTCATGCTGGGCAAGAGAGATGTGCTGGTTACAACGACGATTATTGAGTCTGGTCTGGATATGCCGAACGTCAATACCCTGATCGTGGATAATGCGGACAAAATGGGGCTGACCCAGCTTTACCAATTGCGCGGCAGGGTGGGGCGTGGCGCAAATTCGGCATATGCCTACTTCCTGTTTGACTCGGGCAAAAGCCTGACCGGTCAAGCCCTTGAACGGCTGAAGGTGATTGCGCGGGCCACTGAGCTGGGAGCAGGCTATGCAATCGCCATGAAAGATCTCGAGATAAGGGGAGCGGGCAACCTGTTGGGTGTTGAGCAGAGCGGTAATATCGCTGCCGTAGGCTTCAGCTATTACTGTCAGTTGCTAGAAGAAGCGGTCGAAGAAATCAAAGCCCGGCGGGAGGGCCGCACCGTGCAGAAAAAGCCGGAGCCGGCCAGTGTCTCAATTGATCTGAAGATACCGGCTTTTATACCGGATCATTATATCGACAATCCGAGGACGAGATTCAATATCTATCACAGGCTGGCCAGGATGGTCAGCGCGGAAGAAGTATACGACATAAGTGAAGAATTGGTTGACAGGTTTGGCAGTATGCCGGAAGAGGTTACTAATTTATTGTACGTGGTGGAGTTGCGGCAATCAGCGGTCGCAGCTGGGATTGAGTCGATCGTTCGAGAGGGTGATAATATAGTCATATCCTGTGGTGACAGTGCTACAAAGGACCTGGATAGCATCAATGCTTTAAAGCACAGGGCGATCAGGCGGGGTAACAGGCAGATCAAGGTTGATACTGAACTAACCGGGCATGGGTGGAAGAAGATGTTAAAAGAACTGGTTCTGGAATTACATTCCACTGGAGAATTGATCCGGGGTGGAAAAGGCGCTTAGTCCTCAACGCCTGCCTCTTGCAGGTAGTCCATCATATCCTGAATGGTGACCAGGGTATCGGCATCCTTTTCAGGTATTTCGAATTTATTTCCAGGTTTGCTGAAGCTATCTTCTACTGTAGTAAAGAACTCGGCCAGGTCATCCGGGTCCATGTTGAGATCATCGATAAATGAAGCGGACGGCGCAATGGAAGTCGAGTCGACGTCCAATTCATCAACGAGGATTTTTTTTATCTTATCGAAGAGCTTTGACATCTGATATTACCGGTCAATTATACGATGTGGGATGCTTATCAATCAATTTGATTTTTTCGTTCTTTATCCTCTGTAATAACGGATCCGAGCACGCCGTTGATAAACTTGGAGGATGTCTCGGAGCCGAATTCTTTGGCCAGTTCCACCGCTTCGTTGATAGCCACTTTGGCTGGCGTTTTATCATCGATCAGGATCTCATAGAGCGCTATCCTCAAGATATTGCGATCCATAGCAGGAAGCTGATCCACGGGAAAGGCTGTAGCGAAGCGTTTAATGGTGCTGTTCAAGCGGTCCTGGTTGTCAAGTACACCATGTACCAGTTCACGTGCAAAACCAGCGCTATCGCCGCTCAGGGATTTCACGGTGAGTGTGCGTTCAAGAACGGAGTCCAGGCTGTTGGCTGCAAATTCCAGTTCAAAGAGTGTTTGCAGTGCAGCAATCCTGGCCAGATGCCTTAGACCTGAGGGCATAAAATCACTGGGAGCAAGTTACTTCAACGCGATGGTCCTTGATTTAGAACCTTCCGCCTTTCCGCCACTTGACAATCTCACTCGTTTTCTCAGCGTTACTGAGGTTAAAAGTCAATGCTCCGGGGCTAATTAATTTAATGTATTTGGTCAGAACGTCTCCGGGACCAACTTCAAAGAAAGTGGTTATGCCGCGGGAAAGCATGGTCTCAATCGATTGCTGCCATTTAACACAATGTACTATCTGGCTTATCAACTCTTCTTTGAGAGCCTCAAGCGAATGCATGGGCTGCGCTGTTACATTGGATACAACAGGTACCTGCGGAGTTTCATAATTAAATTGTGCTACAGCATTTATCATGCCGTCCAATGCGGGTTCCATCAATGAAGAGTGAAAGGCCCCGCTGACTTTGACCGGCTGCATGCGTTTTGCTCCTTTGACCTGCGCCAGCCTCCTGGCCTTGGCCAGCTTATGCTCATCTCCGCTGATAACCATATTTTCGGGTGCATTAATATTGGCCAGTTCAACTCCGGTGGTAAGGCAAACACCTTCGACGAGATCTTTGTCGAGGTCCATAATTTGCAGCATACCACCCGGCTTGCGGCGGCCGGCCTCGTTCATGAGACGCCCACGCTCGCGTATCAGGCGGACGGCATCTCCCAGTTTCATCATGCCGGATGACACCATGGCGGCATATTCGCCGCATCCATGGCCTGCTACCAGTGTGGGAGTTGGAAGCGCTCCGCCGCTGATCTCCTCTCCAGCCCTGAGGCAGGCAATGCTCACGGTCATGATGGCCGCCTGGGCATTCATAGTTTGCGCCAGGTCCTCTTCGGGTCCTTCGAAACAAAGCCTTGAGAGGGGAAATCCCAGTGCCTTATCTACCTCGTCGAATACTTTCCGGGCAGAATTGTAGTGGACGTAAAAGTCGAGCCCCATTCCGACCTGCCTGGATTCCTGGCCAGGAAATACATAGGCCACTTTTACATCTTCTACCATCTAATTCCCTCCTTGATTTACCATATCAGCTTTGCTGGCAACATTTTATTTGCGCTTCTTTTTCGGGCTTTTAATCTCGATCACTTCCCTGCCATCGTAGGTACCGCAAGCGGGGCATACCTGGTGAGGCAGCTTTGTACTGTGACAGCGGGAACACTCGATAAATGCTGTAGGGGTTTTCGCAAGGTGACTGCGTCTTTTCCCCTGGCGTGCTTTGGGGTATTTCTTCTTTGGAAGTGGTGCCATTTATGTTTTGCTCTCCTTTTCTGACTGCGTTAATTTGTCCCATCTGTTATCATGAGACGGGTTTACATGGCCACAATCGCCGCGAGCTAACTCTTGGCCACAGACAGGGCAGATACCCGGGCAATCCAACCTGCACAACAGCCTGGTCGGTGTTGCCATGATTATATACTGTCTGATTGCTTCGTGTAAGTCAAGGATATGATTGTCGGAAATCTCAAATTCGTCGGGCGGTGGATGAAGGTGGGTGCCTGAAACGATATCGATAACCGGAAAAAACTCCTCCTCCATTATAAATGAAATTTGTTTTTTTACTTCTCCCAGGCAGCGTGAGCAGGAACCTTGGATATCAACAGAGAATCTGCCTTCAGCGAGGATACCTCGGCTGGTGCGAATCAATTCGATGTTGCCTTTAACTTGGTTCTCGCCATTTTCGCCGGCCAGCCCGTCTATTTCGTAATTTCGCTTCGCTCCGACCGGCTCTTTGAGGAGCTGGGCGACATTTATCTGCATTGTGATAGATACGACTTCGAATTTAGCTCATTATAAGTAGAGACACGTGTAATGTCAAGCAAACAAAGGTGAGCCGGAATGCGGCCTGTATCGCGCATGCCACGTAGTGATTTAAATATCGATCCATATCATATTTGATATGCGACGGCTGCAGCCGGTTAACATAAGATCATACATGCCTTGACTGAGCTTAATAAAAGGATTTAAACTGTCTAACGCCGGGGTGATAGCGGCGAGTACCACCTGCGGGAAGAGTAAGTGTATGTTGTCGGTTTTTGAAGCTGTGAATCACCCTTATCCCCGGGAATTCAGATCATTCTCCTTTGACCGCCGCTGAATTGCCTGTTTAATTCGGCCGTAGACTTTTTCACAAAGGAGTTGTCGAGGGTCAATTATTTCGGTTAATGGTAAACTGTTCCGGCATAAAGAACTTGAGAAGGAGTTAAGACACAGGGTATGAAAGTCGTATTTATTGAAGACGTATCAGCGAAAGAGAAAAAAGGCGATATCAAAGAGGTATCTGACGGATACGCCAGAAACTTCCTGTTGCCCAGGGGCCTGGCGTTGCCCGCAACCCCGGGCGCCGTGAAGGCCGCCGAGAAAATCTCTCAGGTGCGGGAGAGGAAGCGCGAGCGAATGCATGATGAGTACGTTGAGCTGGCCAGGCAGATAGAAGGGAAAGAGCTGCGTTTCAAGGGCAAGGCCAGTTCAAAGGGCACTCTGCACGGATCTATTACATCAGCCGATATAGCTGACAGGCTGTCTGATTTGATCAATGTCGATGTCGACAAGAAAAAGGTCACCTTGAAAAATTCTCTACACAATATCGGCGAATATGAGATCGACGTGGTTTTCAGCAAAGATGCGACGGCCAGGATAAAGGTTATAGTTGAGAGGGAAACAGACTGAAGCCATGAGAGAGACCCTACCGCCTTATGACCTGGATGCCGAAGAAGCGGTTCTCGGCTCGTTGCTGATTGATAGCGAGTCTATCACAGACATTGATACCATCGTAGGGACCGAGGATTTTTTCAGCGAGCAGAACCAGTTCGTATTCGGCGCCTGCCGCAACCTGTTCCAGCGTGACGAAGCCATCAATCAGATTACGGTAGCACAGGAGCTGGTCAGGCTTGGAAAGCTGGATGAGGCAGGGGGAGCTGCATATCTCAGCCATCTCGTATCCATGGTGCCAACTTCCCTGCACGTACGGCACTACTCACAGATTGTGTATCGGCTGGCTACCATGCGCCGCTTGATCAGCGCAGCCGGGCAGATCGAGTCGCTTGGATACAAGGCTGATCCCGATGTGAACCTCTCGCTGACGCGGGCGGAAGATATCATCTTTAAGCTCAGAACAAGGCAGGGGAAGGGTGAATTCATTCCCATTCAGGAGGCGCTCAATCGCTATTTTGAGGAAGCGGCGCATAGGACTACCCTCGACAGGGATATCCAGAGTGTTCGAACAGGTTTTAAGGCCATCGACAACGCCCTGGGCGGTCTGCAGCGTTCCGAGTTGGTCATCCTTGCTGCCAGGACCAGCATAGGCAAGACGAGCCTGGCCCTCAACATCGCCCGCAATGCCGCCGTCAATCAAAAGGCCTGCGTCGCCCTCTTCAGCCTCGAGATGTCCCGGCGCGAGATAATACAGAGGTTATTATCCAGTGAAGCCAATATCGAGTCGCAGCATTTCAGGAAGGGACGCTTTTCAGACCTCGAGGAGCGCCTGCTTCAGCGTGACATAATACCCAGGCTGGCGGAGACGTCCATTTATATAGATGATACTCCCAACATGCGTATCAGCGAGGTACGCAGCAAGGCCAAGAGACTGCATCTGAAACACAGTGTCGATATGGTCGTCCTTGACTATATTCAGCTGTTAAGGGGCGATTCCAAGAACGATAACCGCGTACAGGAGATGACCGAGATCACACAATCGCTTAAATCGCTGGCACGTGAGCTGGATACGCCCGTCTTAGCCTTATCGCAGCTAAGCCGCAATATCGAGCACCGCCAGGAAGGGAAAAGATTGAAGCAACAGGTCAAACCCCAGCTTTCAGACCTGCGCGACAGCGGCAGCATTGAACAGGATGCGGATGTCGTGATGTTTATCCATCGCTGGGATAAGATCTATCCGACTGAGGATGACTGGATCCGTGAGTTCGGAGAAGACCAACCCTACCCCAAGGGCATCGCCCAGATCATAATAGCCAAGAACCGCAACGGGCCCACGGGCGAAGTCCCGCTCAGGTTCATACAGGAAACAACCAAATTCGATAACTTCGACAGCAGCGTGGTTGAAGTCGGGACTCTATATTAAAGGCATAAAATATATGTCAGAGAGCAGTTTCAAGGGTTTCCCTCCACGGGTCGAGGTGACTCCTCTGCCCAATGTGTTTTTCAGCGAGGTGCTGTTGGCCGTCGACAGCCTGCTTGAATTAAAAACGGTTATGCAGATTTTTTTCTTGCTTAGCCGCAGAAGAGGTTATCCCAGATTTATAAGCTTCAGCGAACTGAGCAGGAATGTTGTGATTGAGAGGGAATTGCACAAAATGACGGGTGATGCAGATATATTGCTCAGGGATGCTCTGCAATCGGCCATTAAGCATGGGATTTTACTGCATGTCCCGATTGACGTGGACGGGAAATCGGACGATGCCTACTTTATCAACAACCAGGCCGAAAAAAATACCATCGACAAAATATTGAGCGGAGCTTTAAAGATACCGAGTGTGGAAATCAGGACTAAGGAGGAGCCCGCGAGTGAACAGCCGCGGGATATTTACAGCCTCTATGAGCACAATATCGGTATGCTCACCCCTATCCTGGCCGAGGAGTTGCAGGAAGCGGAACACCGCTATCCGCCGGAATGGATACAGGATGCCTTTAGAGAAGCATTGAGAGCCAATGTTAGAAACTGGAAATATATACACGGTATTTTAAAGCGCTGGGAACGCGAAGGAAAGAAAGATGGAAAACCTGTCGGAGATTCTCAAAAAAAAGGAGATCCCGATAAATACATCCGCGGAAAATACGGACACATGGTCCGGCGATAGTCCGATGGAATCCGGGCCGGACGACCGTCCTGAAGATGTCTGCCCGGTATGCAGGGGAACACGTTTCGTTCACCCTGCATTACCCTCCGGCGAATCCGACTATTCGCGCCTGGTACCATGCGTATGCGCGCGGGGTGACATCGATAGGAGAAGGGCGGCACGGCTACAGGCCATAAGTAACCTGGGCAACCTCTCAAAGCTGACTTTTAATAACCTGTCGCCGCTGGGGCGAAGCAGTGATCCGATTTCACAGAAGCTTTTTCAACTTGCTTTTGATGAGATCCGCAAGTTCGCGGAAGAGCCACAGGGGTGGATCGTGCTGGCCGGCCCTGTCGGCAGCGGCAAAACACATCTGGCCTGCGCTGTCGCCAACTACCGCATAAGCCAGGGCCACTCATCCTTCTATATCACGGCCGCCGAACTGCTTGATCACCTCAGGTCGGCATATAGTCCCAGCAGCGATATCGAATATGATGAATTATTTGAGCAAATAAAGAACAGCCCGCTGCTGATATTGGATAACCTGAACTACTCCGCCACAACCGTATGGTCCAAGGGTAAGCTCGAACAGTTGCTTGAGCACCGCTTCAACGGCAGGTTGCCCACACTGATAACAACCGGGATGTCGGTGGAAGAGTTCGCCACTGATTACGCCGGTCATATGAATGATCCGGAGCTCAGCAAGGTACTCATTCTGAAGAAGGAATCATCCAGTCTGCAGAGCCTTGACAGCCTTGATCTTGAGCTGCTTAAGAATATGAAGTTCAGCAATTTCGATAGTAAGCGTTTAAGCCTGCATGAGGACGTCAGGCAGAATTTGCAGCAGGCCTACAACATCGCGCGTGAGTTCGCCCGGGCTCCGCAGGGCTGGCTGATTTATCAGGGCTTGAATGGTTGTGGCAAGACGCACCTTTCTGCAGCTATCGCGAATGAGCTTCGTGAATCCGGCAAGGAAGTCCTCTTTATCGTGGTGCCGGACCTGCTGGACCACCTGCGGGCGTCGTTTGGGCCTGATAGCCGGGTATCTTACGACGCGTTATTTGAAAAAATAAAAAAGATATCTGTACTGGTGCTCGATGACTTTGGCGAGCATTCGGCCACTACGTGGGCCCAGGAGAAGCTGTACCAGTTGATTAACTATCGCTACAACGCCCGTCTGGCTACAGTGATAACCACCTGCCTGAATCTTGAAGAGATCGAAAACCGGGTCAGCTCGCGTATGGTTGATCCCAGCATAAGCATGGTATGGAATATAATTGCTCCCGACTACAGGGGCGATATCAAGACCTCGAGGACGGGCAGGCCGCGCCAGAGGGCCCAGAGTTAAACAGGCGAAGCCGGTTCTTTGAAGCTGCCTGCTTTTCCTGATAAAATATTTTCTAATACGAAAGTGGAAAGTTCTATAGTTAATCAACCTGTATTAGTCTTAAATGAGAACTACCTCCCACTGAACATTTGCAGAGTACGGCGAGCAGTGGTTCTGGTGCTGGTGGGAAAAGCCGAGGTGGTGGAGAATGGGCGAGGGTATTTCTCCGCAAGTTCCGGCAGTTACGAGATCCCCTCCGTGATCAGACTCATTTACCTGGTGCGCAAGCAGACACACCCGCGCAAGATGACCAAACTGGAGATATTCAACCGGGATAAATATATGTGTCAGTATTGTGGAAGGGAGGGAAAGGAATTGACGCTGGACCATGTAATGCCGAGGCGACTGAACGGTGAGCATACATGGGAAAACATCGTAGCAGCGTGTATTCCCTGTAACAGGAAGAAGGCAGGACGGACACCGGCTGAAGCCGGGATGCCGCTATTGAGATCCCCGCGTGCGCCCGGCAATATAGGTTTCTATGTACCTTATCAGTATTTACGTGCCAGGTCGGAGTGGGAAAAATATTTGCCGCATAAGCGGTGATATATCCGGCGTCAGGGCTTTTTGGTATCGACGACGACAGCTTCGGTGTTGGGTACCTCGATTGTCATACCTGTTTCCAGCTGAACCATCAATGATTCCTTAATCACATTTCTGCCGACGATCTTACCCTTCCCCATCTTTGTGAGGATCTCCTGCCCCATATCGGGCAATTTCCCCCTCATACAGTGATACTGCTCGTATTCATAACTCAGGCAGCATAAAAGCCGCCCGCACAGCCCGGATGTTTTCATAGGATTAAGGGCGATGTCCTGCTCCTTGGCCATTTTGATAGATACGGGCATGAATTCGCTGAGAAACGAGACGCAGCACAGTTGGCAGCCGCATTTACCAACGCCGCCGATAAGCTTTGCTTCGTCCCTGGCGCCTACCTGTCGCAGTTCGACATGCGTCCTAAGTTCGTGGCTGAGCTTGCGGACCAGTTCACGGAAATCAACCCTTTTCTCTGAGTAGAAGAATATGATCAGGTGGCTCCCGTCCAGGTTGTACTGCAGATAAATCACTTTCATGGGAAGGTTAAGGCTCTCGATCAGTTCCTTGGATTTGGACAAAGCCTTCTTAGCGCGGTCCTTTTGAAATTTGGCCTGGGATACGTCCTCGGGTGTTGCAATACGTATAACAGGTTTGAAAGGTTCGGCGTTCTCCGCGGGTGACACTTCCTTCACGCCGATGATCACCTTGCCCAGTTCGATACCCCGGTTGGTTTCAACAATGACCTGGTCGTTAACTTTGAGATCGAGCCCGGCAGAATCAAAGGAATATATTTTTCCCGCCTGCATAAACCTGATTCCTACTACATTAGCCATCAGTTATTTACCCCGGCCGAATTCATCGAGTAATCGGCTTTCTTCTCTTTTTTAGGCATATCCAACATAATTACCTCGAAAAGAAGATGCAGGTTAGCATTATACGAGAGGTTTACCAGCATCTTATTCAGGCTGTTTATAAATTCTTTGATCTCGAGAATTGTCAGCATATTTGCCCAGGATTTGATGTCGTTCAATTTATCCAGGTTAGTAACATCTTCTTCACAGTTATATTTTAGCAGCATTACGTCGCGGCACCATGAAAGCCAGAGCTTGATCACCTCTTCCACACTATTTCTGTCTGAAGGCATCTGCTGGATATATGATAACCTGTCGGACCATGACCTGGTCAGGAGGGCGGAAAATTCACTCAGCTTCTGGTCCCGGCTTTGCAGGTAGCTGTCGTCGTTGAGGGCTGATATGGCCCAACCAAGGCAACCTCCTGAAAGCCGCGATAATAATTTTATTTTATCGGGATTCAGGCCATCAAATTTTCTCAGCCGGTTTTCTATTTCAGCCACTGCTACAGGTTTAAGCTCAAAGCGCTGACATCGCGAGACCACCGTGGGCAAAAGCGCGTTTTCCTGAGATGTGAGCAGCAGAATAATTACATATTGAGGCGGCTCTTCAAGCGTTTTAAGCAAACAATTAGACGCCTCTGCTGACATCAGGTCGGCGTCATCGATGATATATACCTTATAATTGCCTTCATAGGGAGGTAGACTGGAACCCCTCTGCAGCAGCTCTCTGATAGTATCTATGCCGATCTCTGTAGCCTTCCTCCTGTCCTTCTGGTCACGGCCTGCATATTTATCAAGGACGATTACATCGGGGTATTTTCCCTGCTGGATTCGCTGACAGGCCCGGCACGACCCGCAGGGAGCCGTGCCTTCACCGCAGTTCAGTGCGCTGGCTAAATCCAGGGCGAGTGTCATTTTCCCGACATGCGGTGGCCCCACCAGAAGGTATGCATGGGCCAGGGAACTCCTCTCTATGGAGTCCCTGAGAAATCCTATAATGCGATCCTGGCCGGCCGTTTGCCACATCTAGGTATTATACAACAAATATATATTAAGGCTGACGTCCTTTTATATGAAAGCCGGAGATATACTGATGTTTTTAGCACAGCCGGCTATTAAGAAATATTTGACAGATATTAAGATTACTGCTATATTATAAATTTGCAATTATGCCATTTCAACTGAGGGCACCAAACTATTGTCCCGTGTAAATATTCCAGCTATTGTCATCTTAAATTTAGTTTGACAGACCAATTCGCAGCCGACCGTAACTAACTTAGGACAGGAGAAAATATGTCTATTTCTATCGCCGTAGGGAATAACAACCTGCCTGTTGTCAAGAGCAAAAATTATGCCCGCCTGCCCCAAGTGCTCGAGATACCGAACCTGATCCAGGTGCAGCTCGATTCTTTCAGGTGGTTCATGGAGCAAGGGATCAAGGACCTGCTGCAGGAAGTGTCCCCGATCAAGGACTTCACTGGCGGCAAGATGGAGCTTTCTTTCACCGGTTACGAATTTCGCCCGCCCACGCACGATGTAGCCATGTGCCGTGAGAGAGACATGAGCTACCAATCAAACCTTTACGTACGTGCCAGCCTGCTGATAAAAGAGACGGGGGAAATCAAGGAGCAGGAAGTCTTTTTAGGCGAGATCCCCGTCATGACGGAGAATGGGACTTTTATCATCAGCGGTGCGGAGAGGGTAGTTGTCAACCAGTTGATCCGTTCGCCCGGCGTGTATTTCACCCTGGTGACCGAGGATAGCGGGCGGCGACTCTGCAATGCCAAACTGATCCCTGAACACGGCGCGTGGCTCGAGTTTGAGACTTCCGGCAAAGACGTTATCTGGGCCAAGATAGATGGCCGGCGCAAGATAGGTGTAACAACTTTGCTGCGTGCCATCAGTGGAGAGGGTGATGCGGAGGATGCGCTGAATTGCAATACCGATGAGGAACTGCTCGAATTATTTAAAGCCGATGACGATAACCCCGAGCACAAATATATCTCAACGACAATTGACAAAGAACCGGAATCGATCAGGACCAAGAAGGAATCGCTGATCGATATATATAAGAAACTGCGTCCCGGCGAACCTCCCGACGGCGAAAGCGCTAAAAGCTTGATAATCAACATGTTTTTCCATCCCAGGAGATATGATCTGGGGAGGATAGGCAGGTTCAAACTTAATAAAAGGCTTGAATACGAGGAGCTTGGTTACAACGTGACATCGCGCGCTCTCAAACCGCGCGACCTGGTTGAGATCATACGTAAGATCGTACAGATAAATAATGAGAAAATTCTGCCCGATGATATCGACCACCTGGGCAACCGGCGCGTCAGGACGACCGGACACCTGATACAGAACCAGTTCAGGGTCGGCCTTATCAGGCTGGAACGTACGATAAAGGAGAGAATGAGCCTGCAGAGCGATGATCCTACCCCCACTAACCTTATTAATAATAGGCCCATCATCGCCTCGATGAGAGAATTTTTCGGCGGCTCGCAGCTCTCGCAGTTTATGGATCAGACCAATCCTCTGGCCGAGCTCACTCATAAGCGCAGGCTTTCGGCTATGGGGCCGGGTGGCCTCTCCCGCGAGCGTGCCGGGTTCGATGTGCGCGATGTGCACCATTCTCATTATGGCAAGATATGCCCGATAGAGACGCCGGAAGGTCCCAATATCGGCCTTATCGGTTCACTTGCCACCTATGCACGCATAGATAGCCTGGGCTTCATTGAAACTCCATATCGTAAGGTTTATGTGGAGTTGAGCAACGGCTCTGAAACACTGGTCGGCAGGACACTGAGACAGGATGTGCATGACGGCAAGAAAAAGCTTGTGGCAGCGGCGGGCACATTGATTGACGAACCGCTGGCGAAAAAGATGGCCGCCTTACCCTCCTCCAGTATCAAGATCGTGCCCTATGTCTCTAACGAGATCGAATACTTTACCGCCGACAGGGAAACCAACAAGTGTATAGCTCAGGCCAATGCTCCGCTCAATACCAAGGACGAATTTAAGGAAGAGCGTGTCGGCGCTATCCGGAGCGGAAAATATGTAACGGAGCCGCCTGAGAAAATGGATTACATGGATGTTTCCCCCAAGCAGGTGTTCAGCGTTACCACGGCATTGATTCCTTTCCTCGAACATGACGATGCCAACCGTGCCCTGATGGGTTCGAATATGCAGCGCCAGGGCGTGCCCCTGGTAAAACCCGAAGCTCCTCTCATCGGCACCGGTATGGAAAGTGAGGTAGCCAAGTACAGCGGGCAGGTGATGTATGCCTCAGAGAAAGGTGAGGTTGTGGCCGTCGATAGTAAGAAAATCACTATCAAGAGCGATGGCAGGAAGCGTGATTATAACCTGACCAAGTTTTACCGTACCAACCAGGGCACATGCATCAACCAGCGGCCGGTTGTCAGGAGGGGAGATACCGTCCTGACCGGGCAGGTCATAGCTGATGGGGCGGCCACTCAAAACGGCGAGCTCGCTCTGGGCCAGAACGTGCTTTGCGCGTTCATGACGTGGAGGGGTTACAACTTTGAAGATGCCATTATCATCAGCGAGAGGCTGGTTAAACAGGATAAATTCACCTCAATCCATATCGAGAAGTACGAAGTCGAAGCGCGCGAGACAAAGCTGGGTAAGGAGGAGATAACCAAGGATATCCCCAACGTCGGGGAGGAAAGCCTGAGGGACCTGGATGAGTTCGGTGTCATACGAGTCGGCGCTGAAGTCGGGCCTGGCGATATATTGGTGGGCAAGATAACACCCAAAGGTGAAACCGAGCTGACGGCAGAGGAAAAGCTGTTGAGGGCCATATTCGGTGAGAAAGCGCGCGAAGTTAAGGATACCTCACTGCGGGTGCCCCATGGCGAGGGTGGCAAAGTAATCGAGGTTACAGAATTTAACAGTGATAATCATGCCGACCTTCCGGCAAACGTAATCAAGCTGGTCAGGGTCTGGATTGCTCAGCGCCGCAAGATCTCGGTCGGAGATAAGATGGCCGGAAGGCACGGCAACAAGGGCGTCATCTCGATCATACTACCGGAAGAAGACATGCCCTTCATGCCGGATGGGAGGCCTATAGATATTGTTCTCAATCCCATCGGCGTGCCATCAAGAATGAATATCGGCCAGATACTGGAAACACACCTGGGCCTGGCCGCCGACATCTTCGGTGAGAGGGTGATCAATCCCATATTCGATGGTGCGGATACTGAGGCTGTTGAAGATGCGCTGGGCAAAGCCTGGATAGTTCGCACGGCAAGGCAAGAAGGAGTTATCAACCAGGATCGTCTTGACGACGAAGGGCTTGCTCTGGTTAAGAAATGGTTGGGCGAGCATGTCATAAACGCCGACAAGGTGTTCGACGGAAGCGGTAAATATCACGGCGAAGCCAGACGGGCCAGCCTGATACTGTGGCTGGAAAAGGAGATCGGCGGCGCGGGAGCCGTATCCAGGAATCTGAGCAACGAGGAACTGGACGAGAAGGTGGAGGCCGCCTACGTGCAGACAAAGATCGTCCCGCCCACATTCGGCAAGATCCAGCTACGTGACGGCAAGACCGGCGAGCTTTTCGACCAGCCGGTCACGGTGGGCATAATCTACATGATGAAATTGATACATCTCGTGGATGATAAAGTGCATGCCAGGTCGACAGGCCCCTATTCTCTGATCACACAGCAACCGCTGGGAGGGAAGGCGCAATTCGGCGGCCAGCGTTTCGGTGAGATGGAGGTGTGGGCGCTCGAGGCTTACGGCGCCAGCCATACGCTGCAGGAACTTCTGACAGTCAAGTCGGACGATGTCCAGGGCAGGGCCAAGGCGTACGAGGCACTGGTCAAGGGCGAAGACGTGCTGCAGCCGGGAGTTCCCGAATCATTCAAGGTACTGTTTATGGAGCTGCGCAGCCTCGGCCTGGCTGTGGAGTTGCTGAATGAGGAAGATCAGAGCATCAACCTGTTTGAAGATAAGAAAAAAATGGGCGGGCTGCCCAAAGCTTTAAGATAGGGGATATAAAGTGTTCGAAATAAACGATTTTAATGCAATACGCATCTCCCTGGCGTCGCCCACACAAATCGAGGACTGGTCGTACGGCGAGGTGACCGAGCCGGAGACTATTAACTATCGTACGCTCAAACCGGAGAAGGACGGGCTCTTTTGCGAGAGGATTTTCGGACCTGTCAAGAACTACGAGTGCTATTGCGGCAAGTACAAGAAAATTCGTTATCGCGGCGTTACCTGCGAAAGGTGCGGCGTCACCGTGGAGCACTCCAAGGTCCGCCGCGAACGCATGGGCCATATCACCCTGGCGGCCCCGGTTGCACATATCTGGTTCGCCAAAGGTGTCCCCAGCCGTCTGGCCTTACTGCTGGATATATCCCCGCGCAACCTTGAACGCGTGCTCTATTTCGCCCAGTACGTGATCATCTCGAGAAACGAGGAGGCCTGCCATGAAAAGTTGGAAGCCTACTATTCCCATAAGAAACAGTCACTGCTCAACTCCCTAGAAGAGCTTGAGGGCACCGACAAGCCCGACAAGCCCGACAAGGCTGAGAAGGCTGAGAAGGCTGAGAAGGCTGAGAAGGCTGAGAAGGCTGATCAGGAGAGCCTGGCGGAGAAAAAGCAAGCGATCGAAGAGAAGCTAGCCGACCTGGAGAACGACAACCGGATCGATACTACTGAGATAAAGAAGCTGCATTTACAGGTTCTCAGCGAGAGCGAGTACCAGCACTATAAGGAAAAATACGGTGATGCTTTTGAGGTGGGTATGGGTGCTGAAGCCATACTCAACATATTAAGGGCGATGAGCCTGGAAGACCTCCGCCAGCAATTGGTCAAAGATATCAGGCAAAGCGAAGGACAGAAGCATAAGAAATTAAGTAAGCGCCTGCGCATCGTGGAAGCCTTTTGGCGCAGCGGCAACAAGCCGGAGTGGATGATCTTTACGGTCCTTCCCGTGCTTCCTCCTGAGTTGCGCCCCATCGTACAACTCGACGGCGGCAGATTTGCCACCAGCGATCTTAACGATCTTTACAGAAGGGTGATCAACCGCAATAACCGTCTCAAGAAGCTGATGGAGCTCGGGGCCCCCGAGATCATTGTACGCAACGAAAAAAGGATGTTGCAGGAAGCGGTTGACGCCTTGATCGACAACGGTAGACGGGGAAGGCTGCCAAGCGCCGCCAGCACCCATAAACTCAAGTCGCTTTCAGATATGCTGCGCGGTAAGCAGGGCAGGTTCCGACAGAATCTGCTGGGCAAACGCGTAGATTACAGCGGACGTTCTGTCATCGTGGTCGGGCCCGAACTAAAGCTGCATCAGTGCGGCCTGCCCAAGCACATGGCGTTGGAGCTATTCAAGCCCTTTGTCATGCGCAGGCTTATCGAGCAGGGATTTGCCCATAATATTAAAAGTGCCAGGCGTCAGGTTGAGCGGGCCAGGGCGGAAGTCTGGGACATACTGGCCGAAGTGATCAAGGAGCGCCCGGTTATGTTAAACCGTGCGCCTACGCTTCACAGATTGAGCATCCAGGCCTTCGAGCCTACTCTGATAGAAGGCAGCGCCATACAGTTACATCCCCTGGTGTGCTCGGCATTCAACGCCGATTTTGACGGCGACCAGATGGCCGTACATGTACCGCTGTCCAGGTCGGCCGTACGCGAGGCACGGGAACAGATGCTGAGCGTCCACAATATGCTGTTGCCCAGCTCGGGCGAGCCTGTGATGACGCCCACTCTGGATATGGTGCTGGGATGCTATTACCTTACTAATATGAAGCCGCCGACAGGGGAGAAACTGAAGCTGTTCGGTAGCCCCGCCGAGGCCATCCTTGCCTATGAGATGTTTAATATCACGGGCGATAGCACCTACCCTGATCTGCATGAGGAGATACTTGTCAGGATCAGAGGGGCTGAGCAAGTACCGGAAAAGGAAAAGAGCGATACAGAAGTTGAAGCGGCCGAGGAGACAGCACCCTCTGAATATATGGAGATGCGTTTGCCCACGCCTGACAGCAGGACATTCAAGACCAGCATTGGCCGTATCATATTCAATCAGATATTGCCCGATGAATTGAGATACCATGAACCCTACAATGGATTCTGCAACTTTGCCACCAGCAAGGGCGACCTGCGTCGCCTTGTGTCCGAGTGTTTCCGCTGGTGCGGGCGTGAAAATACAGTGCGTATGCTGGATGAGCTCAAAAGGCTGGGATTCGAGTATACGACAAAATCCGGAACCACCATATCTGCCAGGGATATAGAGGTGCCCAAGGTCAAGCAGAAGCTGATGAGCAGGGGAGATGAGGACATTGCCATCCTGCAGAGCCAGTATAACAAGGGTCTTATAACCGAGGAGGAATACGAGGCTCAGGCTATCGATGTGTGGACGCGGACGACCAATCAGATAGAGGAAGAGATCAAGAAGTCCCTGGACCGCTATGGCGGCGTCTACATGATGGCCAATTCCGGGGCCAAGGGTAACATATCCCAGATCAGACAGATGGCAGGCATGAGGGGGCTTATGACCGACCCCTCCGGACGCATCATCCCCTTCCCCATCAAAGCGAGCTTCAGGGAAGGACTATCGGTGATGGAATATTTCATGTCCACCCACGGAGCGCGCAAAGGCCTTGCCGATACGGCGCTCAGGACATCTGACGCGGGTTATCTCACGCGCCGCCTCATTGACGTGGCGCAGGATTTGATCATTTTGGAAGAGGACTGCGGGTACTCCGGTGAAGGGCTCGTGTTCTCAGCCGTCTACGGCGAAAAAGAGAAGGGGCTGCTTCCTTCAGTTGAGGAAAGAATCAAGGGCCGCCTGGCAGCCAGAGACATCGTGGATCCCGGCACCGGTGAAATCATCGTTGAAAAGAACGAGATGATCGATGAGGACAAGACAAAACAGATCGTCCAGGCCGAGATTAAAGAGATAAGCATAAGGTCTCCGCTCATCTGCAACTCGAAGCGCGGTGTTTGCCGCCACTGTTACGGGCGCGACCTCTCCTCCACAGAACTGGTTAAAATCGGCACGGCGGTCGGGATCATCTCGGCCCAGAGTATCGGTGAGCCGGGCACACAACTTACGCTGAGGACCTTCCACACAGGCGGTGTGGTAGGAATGGATATTACCACCGGTCTGCCGCGTGTGGAAGAGCTTTTCGAGGCCAGGATTCCCAAGGGCAAAGCTATTCTTACGGAGATAGACGGCACGGTGAACTTGAACGAGGTCGTCGAAGAAGGAATTCTCAAGAAACGCGAAATCATTATCACGCATGTTGAGAAGTACCCCATTGATTACGACATACCTGCCGGCTACAAGATTCTGGCTGAGAACAATGCCTATGTCAGGGGAGGCGACGTTTTGGCCGAGCCTGATACCGCGCTGGTTAAATCGGGGGAACAGGGCCTTAAACCGCTGCTTGCCCGTGTAGACGGTGTGACCAAAGTCGAAGGCGGCAAGGTCACGCTAACCTACGAAGAGAAGGACGAGCGAAAATACGATGACATACCGGTGACTGCACATATACTGGTCAAGCAGGGCGATTATGTTCGCGCCGGGGACAAGCTCATCGAGGGCGTCAAGGACCCGCAGGATATTCTTCATATCAATGGCAGGCAGGACGTGCTGCGCTACCTGATAGACGAGGTGCAGAAGGTGTACCGCTCTCAGGGCGTGAACATAAACGACAAACATATTGAGACCATCGTCAGGCAGATGCTGAGGAGGGTCAGGGTGGAGTTCTCAGGCGATACCGATCTGCTGGTGGGCGACCTGGTCGACAGGCTCGATTTCGAGAATATCAACGCCATGATGGAAGCTGAAGGCGGTGACCAGGCCGTGGCCAGGCCGGTCCTGCTGGGCATAACCAGGGCATCCCTCAACACGGATAGCTGGCTGGCTGCGGCGTCCTTCCAGGAGACGACAAGGGTGCTGGCTGAAGCTGCTATTTGGGGCAAGACCGACAGGCTTCACGGGCTTAAGGAGAACGTCATCATCGGTAAACTGATTCCGTCCGCCATAACTCTTACACAGAAGCTGGGCAAACCGATCAACAGGTTGCTGGAGGACAGTCCCGAGGTGTTCGCCGAGTCTGTAAGCAACTTCGTTAATCCCCTGGCTGTAGACGAGGTTGAAGCTGAAGAACCGGTTGAGAGCCAGGTCGAGCAGGAATAAAGGTCGTTAAATCAGAACAATTTAAAGCGGCCCTGCCGAAAAGGCAGGGCTGCTTCATTTCTACAGGTAAATTGCTGCGTTTATCGGCGAAACCGTGTGCTATAATGCTACTGAATAAGTAAGGTGTATCTGGAATGCAGGAAGAGGAATCGCCGCGCATAGTTTCAGGTAAGCTGGGGCCGGAGGATACAACGCTCGATGCCAACCTTCGCCCCAAAAAACTGGATGATTTCATTGGGCAGCAGAAGGTCAAAGACAACCTCGACATCGGGATAAAGGCTGCGCATAAACGTGGGGAGGCCATCGACCATATTTTGCTTTACGGCCCTCCCGGGCTGGGCAAGACGACACTGGCCTTTATCATCGCCGGAGAAATGGGCGTAAATATCAAGGTCAGCTCCGGCCCGGCTATCGAAAGGCCCGGCGACCTGGCGGCCATACTGACCAATTTGCAGAAAGGCGATGTGCTGTTTATCGACGAGGTGCACAGGCTGAGCAGGATTGTGGAGGAGATACTCTATCCCGCCATGGAAGATTATGCCCTCGATATTATTCTGGGCAAGGGGCCGGGGTCCAGGAGCCTGCGGCTCAATTTACCCCGCTTTACGCTCATCGGCGCCACTACCCGTTATGCCGCCATGAGCTCTCCTTTAAGAGACAGGTTCGGCTCGGTACACAGGCTGGACTTCTATGACGTTGATGCTATCGGCGCGATAATCAAGCGCTCGGCACGCATATTGAAGCTCAAGATCGATGACGGGAGCATAGATTTAATCGCCTGTCGCGCCCGCGGCACTCCGCGCGTGGCCAACCGCCTGCTCAAGCGCATCCGTGACTACGCCCAGGTTAAGGCCAACGGCGTGGTTACACAGGATGTCACACTGGAGGCAATGGGCAAACTGGAAGTGGACCAGCTCGGACTGGATGAGATCGATCGCAAGGTGATGAAGACTATCATACAGAAATTCGACGGAGGGCCGGTCGGCCTGGATACCATTGCTGCCTCCATCAGCGAGGAATCCGACACGATAGAAGGTGTTTATGAGCCGTACCTGTTACAACTGGGATTCCTGGAGAGGACACCCAGGGGCCGTGTGGCCACCCGCCTGGCCTATGAGCACCTCGGCATCGCCTATAAAAGGGGGCGCACTCCGCAGAGTTCACTCTGGTAAAGGGATGGACGGAACAGGGCTGCATTTGACAGCGATATAGTATTTATATAAACTATTATTCATTAAAGTCCTCTGGTGGTCAGAGCGAGGCGGAACCACCCGTTCCCATCCCGAACAC
>CAYVBI010000010.1:0-24871 GCA_964448985.1 uncultured Dehalococcoidales bacterium | reverse complement strand
CCCATTTCTGCATCTTCGGCCAGTGTGTAAAGTGCTGCCTGCGCCTGTAGCCCATAACGGCCGCCTGCCCGGCTGACACAATCGCCATATAGTACGGGTACTGTGCGATCAATAAAAAAACGGTGACCATGATCATCCCGATGATCACGCACCAGGGTGTCTCCCTGATGAAAATAAAGAAGAGCCCGAAGGAAGCAGCCACGATCACAGGCCCCTGCCACCCGGTCAGCGCCAGCCAGGTTCCATAGACCACCGCTACACCGGTCCCACCGTTGAACCGCAGGAACGGCGAAAAAATATTGCCTACGAGCGGCGCCAGCGCCACCGGTATCATTGCGAGTCCTGTCACATGCGAGACCTGCTGGGAAAGCCACACCGGCAAAGCTGCCTTGAAAGCGTCCAGCAGGATAGCCAGAACATACAGCACGGGACCGCCGGCATTAAAAACGTTGGTGGCGCCCGGGTTGCCGTCACCGTAACGCCTGATGTCTTTGCGCACAAACACGCGGCCCACCCAGTAGGAAAAGGGCAGGCACCCCAGCATCAAACCAACCACAGTCCAGGTCGCTACTTCCATGGTCCACCCCATGACACCATAAGCATAATCTAATATCCGGCATTCTCCAATCGGCTCAAGAAAAAAGATGAAACATTAAGCCGGAAATTGCACGGGCATCACTACCTCGGCGTCCGCATATACCCTGCCAAGCAACGCAGCTATTTGCCTGTTTCCAACAGCCCCATGGAGCGGTCCACATCACGGGCTCGCTGGTAGTCGGCATTGAAGTGCCGGCAGGCCCACAGCAACCCGATCGAGGAGGCGATTCCGATTGCGCAGATAACTATATAGGCATTCTGTATGCCCGCTGCATCGGAGACTGCCCCCATGATGATGGGTCCCCACATCCCACCCAGGAAATATCCGGCAAACATATACAGGCCCCAGGCAGTGGCACGGCGGTAGATGGGCACTATCTCCTGCACCGTGTTGAGTTGAGCCGAGACGCCGAAGGGGATAAAGAAGGCTCCTGCAATAAACAGCGGTAGCGATCCCAGGTAGGCGCCTGCCGCCATCAGCAATGAGCAAGCCCACAGCCCTGCCACCATTACCAGGACTTTGTTGCGCGGATTATGCCGCGAGACCCTATCCGCCACCAAGCCACCCAGCGGCATGGAGATCACGGCCAGCAGGGCTATGCCCGAAGAGGCGGTAGACGCTATGGCATTGTCCATCCCCATATTGCGGTTGAGCAGCACCGTCAACCATGGAATTGACCCCTGCTGCAAGCACATCGACAGCGCCACGGAGACGTAGAGTATGGGCAGTGTCTTGATGCTCAGCATCTCTTTGAGAGTGGTAGCTAAAGCCGTTTTCCCGCTTCCGGCTTTCTGCAGCGTGTCCTTATGTATTTTATAGTCCGGCAGGAACCAGGCCAGTATGCCGAAGATAACCCCCGGGGCGGCCAGCGCCCAGAAGGCCGCCTGCCATCCATAACCCTTGGTTACCCATCCACCGACCAGGAAGCCGACAGCCGAACCCAGGGGAATGGCCGCAGCCCAGATGCCTGTAACAAAAGCCCGCCTGGCCTTCCTTACCATGCCCACGATGAGGGCCATGCCGCCTGAGACGAAGCCGGCCTCGCCGATACCTACCAGAGCCCGCGTGGTCAGCAGTTGGTTAAAGTTGATGCAAAATCCTGATAAGATGCTGGCCGCGCTCCAGATAATCGAGATAATGGAAACCACCTTGGCCCGGCGCCAGCGGTCTATGACGAAAGAGAGAGGCAGTGCGAATACAGCAACTCCAATCAGCACCACAGACATCAGCCATCCTATTTCAGTATCGCTTAAACCCAGGCTGGACTTCAGCGCCGGGGTCATAGGACCTATGACCGAGCGCAAAGCGTAGTCCATCATATACAGGATGAAGAGTACAACTATGGTGTACCCAACCTTAAAGCGAGATACCTTGATTAAGACGTCCTGATCTTCCTGCCCGCTCTGCATGATGCCTCCTCTAAATATTCGGTATTTTTATCAACGGCCGGTCTTTCATGAAAAAGGCTGCCCATCACTATATATTTTTAGCTTATGACTGTCAATGCGCTGTGCTGCACAGGCCCAAGGCCCTTTACAGGCCGAATTCCTAATACGCACTTAATTACACCCGCAGATTAACCGTCGTAGCTATGTGCAAAGATATCTTTTACGATGATCGGTCAAGTCGTTTTTTCAGATAGCTCGGATAGGATGGTTATTCTATCCAGGTCAGGCCGGCAGGGCTCCTGCGAATACCTCGGGAGTATTTGTATTTGGGGTAACCCAGCACCATGCAGGCCGAAACCACATTACGCGCAGGCACCTTGAACATCTTCTTCAGCTCCGGGTTCCTGTTGATAGTGGGCGGTATAAGGCCGATGGCGCAGGCGCCCAACCCCAATGAATGCGCTGCAAGTAATCCATAAGCCAGCGCAATAAATATATCCTCATTGTGAATAGGCGCATGGAAAAGGACCATGCACGGGGCGCCGCGGGCAATGGTATCTTCGCTGCCTGCCTTTAAAGCGGGCATCCTGACCTGCATGAGCGGCAGCACATGACTGCTGAGTACCTGATATATATCTTTTCCCACCATCTTCTCCAATGTGGCCCTGGATTCCGCATTGGCCTGCATCTTGAGTAACATATCGTACATTTCAGCCATTAGCGGAACGGCCTGCCTGATCAACTCGCGGTCATTTACCACTGTCAGCTCGACGGTTAGCGGCGTGAATCCGGGCGGAGCAAATGTTATGGCCTGTACGATCTTCTCCAGCAATTCCCGCGGAATGGGCCTGTCCTGGAATTTTCGTATGGAGCGGCGTGAACCGATAAGGTCGTAAAAAGCTTTCTGCCAGCTTTCCTCACGCTGCGGTAGTTCAAAGAAATCCTTTTCATAGCTCAAACCTTCTATGAATATGGACTTCGTCGGGCAGGCGGCCATACACTGACCGCAGCGAATACACAGGGATATTCGATCAGCCAGAAACCTGGCTTCATCGTCCGCATCGATAATACCAGCCGGACATATCTCGGCGCAGAGATGGCACTTCTTACAGGTAGCCAAATCCACCGCATGTGTCGCCGGCCCCGACACCTTTCCATCTCTTGCCGTGGATGCAACTTTATGTAAATGCATTGATCTCCTCCCAAATATTGCCGCCAGATCAGAACCCTATCCCGGCGTCGCGTTAATAGTATTGCATACATACTGCATATATCAAATGCAATTTTGCTGTGCTCGCTATCGCGCTATGTATTGATTTAATTAACATTTTATGATACGTTGCTATTAGACTGATCTCGTTTAAATTAGGGCTTATATCTAATCTATAGATAGGAGAACTAATATGGCGATACGCAAAAAGGTGGATGATAGTGGTACGAGAAAAACAGGTGCGTCAACGGCAGGCATTGATGTGCAGAATGGAGGCAGATCTCCCGTTATGGGAAATGGCACACCCGAGGGGGGAGAGCGTGTCGATCAGATAAGGGAAATCCTCTTTGGCGCACAGCGACAGGAATACGAAAGAAGGCTTACCCAACTTGAAGAGCTTCTGGTCCGAAATATTGCCGAACTGAGCAAGGAAACGGCCGGCAAATTTACCAGCCATCAGCAGGAAAATGACAAAAGGTTTGCGAGGTTAGAGGAATTACTCGTAAAAAACATAGCGGACATCAGCCGTGAGATCGAGCGGAAAATCGATTTACACAGAGGTGAGAATGATAAAAGGTTCCAGCAACTGGAAAAACATGTCACTGATGCCATATCGGAATTGAAAAAGCAGACTGGTCTTCAGTTTGATTCGCAGAAAAGCGAATACATTCAAAAATTTGACAGCCTGGAAGAGAAGCTGGCAAAAGCTATTACAGACATTAACAAAAGGATAGATACCGATGTCGCATCATTGACCAGGGACATCGACGCCTCCAAATCAGAATTGGTCCGCCGCTTCGATCAACTGGATATGAATAAAATGGACCGTTCCTCCCTGGCAAAGTTACTGCATAACACCGCAACTGGTATTGAGGGCAAAGAACATAAGACTGATACCGGGGTAAAATAAACATGTCCGCTGCTTCAGTAGGAAATGGAGGCGGAGATAAAATGCATAGTTCGGATGAATTGAATTCCCTGCGTACGCTGATACTTGCCCCCGAGCAATTGGAAATAAGCGAACTAAAAGAGCGGCTGAATGATCCTGAGCTCCGCGCCGAAGAGCTGAGCAGAGTTATCGCCGAAGCTATTGTAATCAGAGCCTCGAAAGACCATAAACTGGCAACGGCCCTTTTGCCTACCATTGAAGAGGTCATTAGAGATTCGGTCAAAAGGGATCCCAAATTCCTGGCGGATTCGATATTTCCAATTATCGGCCCTGCTATCCGCAGGTCGATTGCGGAGTCACTAAGAGCGATGGTCGAATCTATGAGCAATACGCTTGAATACACATTCAGCTGGCGCGGCATCAAGTGGAGAATAGAATCATTCAGGACTGGAAGACCGTTTGCTGAAATCGTCCTTATGCATACGCTGGTTTACCGCATGGAGCAGATATTTCTCATTCACAAGGAAACGGGATTGGTGCTGCAACATGTAGCTGCCGAATCGGTTGACTCGAAGGATGCCGACATGGTTTCGGCCATGCTTACGGCGATCCAGGACTTCGTTAATGATTCGTTTTCCGCCAAAGAGGACAGCTCACTTCAGAATCTAAACCTGGGCGAGCTGACCATCTGGGTGGAGCAAGGTCCAAGAACTGTATTGGCATCTGTTATCAGGGGTAGCCCGCCATCAGAATTGAAGACCGTATTGAAGGAAATCCTGGAAAATATCGAATTTGAATACAATTCGGCGCTGAATAGTTTTGAAGGCGATGCTGCGCCATTCGAGCCGTGCAAGCCTGATCTCCTGTATTGCCTTACACAAGCTCAAAAGACTGATGGTAAAGCGAACAGGACTCTGGCTGTTCCAACAAAAATCGAAAAGAGCAGGGGGAAAAAGGGAAATCCGGTACTATTCATCTATATCGCGGCAGCTATCTGCATAGTTATAATACTTGCGGGATATATTTTATCGAGGTTATAACTCAAATCGCATCTTCCGTCACTAAATGAATATCGGCTCATATATTAAATCAAGATAAGGAAGACGAGATACCATGAACCAGAAAAAAATATGCATGTTAGGTTCTTTCGCTGTCGGCAAAACGAGCCTCGTCCGCCGCTTCGTGGAAAATATGTTCTCAGACAAGTATATAACCACCATCGGTGTGAAAATAGACAAAAAGATCATCGATCTGAAGAGCCAGAGCCTGACTCTTGTCATCTGGGATATCGCCGGCGAAAATGGTTTTCATCAGATTCACGGCACCTATCTGCGCGGCATGTCCGGCTACATACTGGTTGCAGATAAAACCCGAACAAGTACCCTTGACACTGTTATCAATATCCAAAAAACCGTCGGGCAGGTTTTTCGTGATGTGCCGAGCGTCCTCATTATGAACAAGATGGACCTCACAGGGCAGTGGGATGTACAGGAATCCGCAATTGATAGGCTGAGTCAGGAAGGTTGGGACGTTTTCAGAACCAGTGCCAAAACAGGTCAGAATGTAGAGGAAGCTTTCAACAGACTGGCTTCACAAATGCTGGAGAAATGAGTTTAGCTGTCTTTATATAATTCAATGTACGATCCCCTTTTGGTGAAACTCCTTGAGACACTTAACCTGGCTGTTCTTGAACATATCGAAGACCGCTCCTTCAAATTGTTATCCGCTAAATTAGATTGGCTACCTTATCTCTTCCCAGATTTCACTATTGATAATTCTGTTTCACACTCAGACGAACTTGATTATCTGGGGAATTTTATAACCGACGCAATCTCTTTCTGGCAGACCGGTGATACAGCCAAGCTTGATTCGGGCATATGGAGCGAGGTTGTATCATCTGGAGAGACCTACTGGTTTGAGGCGAGCGCGCTTAACCTGGATACCAGAAGAATTCTCATATTGAAGACACATGGATGCGAATTCGCTTCAGCTCAGCTGAGAGAACAAGCAGCGAAAGACAACCTATTAGCTTTTGAAGACCTGTTTAGAACGGAAAAAGACCTGGAAAGATACAGTAATTTGCTGGAAGCCGAGGTCAATAAAAGGACAGCCGATCTTAGGAAAAGGGTCAGGGAACTGAATTGCCTCTATGGTATCTCCCGCATACCGGCCGATATACTTTCCCGGCCGGGCAAACTAAAAGGGAAAGTTATACGACCCGGATGTCGTAAATGCCTGCATGAAGCTTTTTACATAGAAAGATTTTAAGCTCGAAGAATAATTTTGGTTATAGTAATATTGAATTAAGCATATGAGAAGTACGTGCCCGGGGGAGATAAGTGCAAACAGCCAAATTATATAGATTACTCTTCGGCGTCGTTCTTCTTGTGTTATTGATTTCCGTCGGGAGCGGGGTGGCTGCAGCAGACGATTTGAAAACAGTCAGGGTTGGGATATACGAAAATCAACCCAAGATCTTCACCGATAATGAGGGAAAACCTGCAGGGTTCTGGCCTGATATCATTGGATATATCGCATCAGAGGAAGGGTGGGCTGTGGAGTACAAGCACGGCACATGGTCCGAATGTCTGAAAATGCTGGAGAATAACGAGATAGACATAATGCCGGACGTGGCCTATACAGAGGAAAGAAATGATAAATATGCTTTTTCACATGAAACGGTGTATATAAGCTGGTCAAGGGTATATACGCGAAAAGGCGTCGATATAAACTCGATCCTGGACCTCGAAGGAAAAAACATTGCGGTTTTGACGGGCAGCATCAACGTCGAAGGATCCGATGGAATAAAAGAGATCATTAGTTCATATAAAATCAATTGTACCTACACTGAGGTGGATAGCTATACCAGGGTTTTTGAGCTCGTGGAAAGAGGTGAGGCTGATGCAGGAGTTACCAGCAAGGATTTCGGCTACCAACACGAAACAACTTATGACGTCGTTAAAACTCCAATTATCTTCCAGCCTGCGCTCCTCTATTTCGCATTCACAAAAGGTTCCACGGCGACACCGTCTCTTATTGAGAAAATAGATCGCCGTATAAAAGCTTTGAAGCAGGACAACGGCTCAATCTACTATAAATCGTTGGATAAATGGCTGTCGGTAAAGTCCGCTGTAACACCTGTGCTTCCGGGCTGGGTAGTCTGGGTTCTGGCTTCTGTCGGAGGGCTTGTATTACTGTTTGCCGGCGGCAGTTTTATCCTCAGGTCCCAGGTCAGGTCCAGGACAAAAGAGCTTACGGAGGAAGTTGCCGTCCGCAGACGGGCGGAGGAACAGCTGGCGAAATACCGCTATCGCCTGGAGAAACTGGTCGAGGAAAGGACTGCTGAGCTGGAGCAGAAGTACCTCGAGTTGGCAGTCGTCAACTGCGAGCTGCTCGATGCAAAGGAAGCGGCCGAGTCAGCCGACCGCGTCAAGTCCGCATTTCTCGCTACCATGTCTCATGAGTTGCGAACACCGCTCAATTCCATTATCGGTTTCACGGGAATACTTCAACAGGAATTGGTCGGCCCTCTCAATGAGGAACAGAAGAAGCAGATGGGTATGGTGCGCAGCAGTTCTGCGCATCTGCTTAACCTGATCAACGACGTGCTGGATATCTCGAAGATCGAGGCCGGTCAATTAACGGTCGCCAGGGGGCCATGCGACATGCGGGCAGCGTTCGAAAAAGTTATCAGGAGCATGCAGCCGCTGGCCGATAAAAAAGGGCTTGCCCTGGAAGTTGCGATAGCTCCGGAGGTTGGGATGATTACCAGCGATCAAAGGCGCGTGGAACAGGTCATATACAACCTCGTCAGTAATGCCATCAAGTTTACCGAGCACGGACATGTCCGCATGGAATGTTCGCTCAAAGACGAGGAAATTATCACCCGTGTCATCGATACCGGCATAGGAATTAAAGACCCGGATCTAGAGAATCTATTCAAACCTTTCTACCAGATCGATAGCAGCCTGGTCAGACAGTATGAAGGCACGGGTCTGGGCCTGTCTATATGCAGCAAAATTCTGGATTTGCTGGGAGGAAGAATCCGGGTTGAGAGCGAATGGGGTAAGGGCAGTACATTCAGTTTCACACTGCCGGTGGAGAGGAAACTATGAGTAGAGGCACAATACTTTATATCGAGGACAACGAGCAAAACTATTATCTTGTAAACGTTTTGCTGAAAACAAAGGATTACCGTGTGCTCTGGGCACATGATGGGCAGGAGGGCATCGACAAAGCTGAACAATCAAGGCCGGACCTCATCCTGCTGGATATCCAATTGCCGGTCATGGACGGCTACGAAGTTGCTCGCAGGCTGCGCAGCAATCCCGAGTTAAGCAGGACACCTATTGTAGCGGTGACTTCCTACGCCATGGCCGGCGACCGTGAAAAAGCTATGAGTGCAGGTTGCAACGGCTATATTGAAAAGCCGATCGATCCGGACACCTTCCTGACGCAGATCGATAAGTATTTCACCGGTACCGATCCGGCGAGGAATGAAAAATGACCAGAATATTAGTCGCAGATGACAACGCGCAAAACCTTTATTTACTGGAGACCGTTCTAAAAAGCCAAGGTTACGAAGTAATATCGGCCGGGAACGGGATTGAGGCAATGGAATCGGCGCTTGAAAACCCGCCCGACATCATAGTCACAGATATACTTATGCCCGTTATGGACGGTTTTGAGCTGTGCCGAAAATGGAGGGTACACGAAAAGCTGACCCATATCCCTTTTATATTCTATACTGCTACCTACACTGATCATAAGGACGAGCAGTTCGCCCTGAGCCTGGGCGCCGACCGTTTTGTCATTAAACCGCAGCAACCGGAGGTGCTGGTAAAGATTATTCAGGAAGTCCTGGCCAAGCCTCGTAAGGCGAAGCAGGTTTCTTCTAAAAAGACCCCTGAACATGAGACGAAGGTGTTACAACAGTATAATGAGGTGCTGTTCCGTAAGTTGGAAAGGAAGGTCAAACAGCTTGAAGAAGTAATAGTCAAACAAAAGAAAACCGAAAATGAGCTGCGGGAGAGCGAGCTGAAATATCGTACTCTCATCTCTCAAAGCCCTGATGGAATATTTGTTGTTGATTTGAAGGGAAATTTCCTGGCAGTCAACAGGGTCATGTGTGAAAACCTGAAGTACAGCGAGGCGGAACTTCTTTCCATGGGTATCTGGGACATTGTACCCGAACAATATGTGGATCAGCATAAAAAGAGATTGGCCGATATAATAGCAGGAAAAGCCCCCAATGAAGCCGCGGAATACGTAGTAAGGGGAAAGGATGGGGATCTATACTGCGTCGAAATCCTCTCGGCCCCTTATTATGAAGAGGAAAAACTTGTCGGTTTCCAGGGTATCGCACATGATGTAACAGAGCGTAAAAAGTCGGAGGAACTGCTGAGGGCGTCACAGGAAAAATACCGGTCGCTCGTGGAGAACATTAACGACGTCTTTTATACTCTGGATAATCAAGGGACCATTACATATGTCAGCCCCGTGGTTGAGCGATTGAGTAAGTATAAGGTCAGCGAACTGACCGGCAAATCCTTCACCTCGATTATTTTCCCAGAAGACCTGCCGGACATTATAGCCAGCTACAACCGCCTTGTATCCGGTCAAATGGAGCCATCGGAATTCCGCATAGTGGATAAAGACGGCAGGATCATATTTGTGCGCACTTCCAGCCGTCCCATATATCAAGATGGGAAGATTGTGGGCATAACAGCCCTTATAACGGACATCACCGAGCGCAAGAAATTGGAGAAAGCATTAAGCGACGAGTTACTCAGACGACGCATACTCATTGAACAATCCAGAGACGGGATTGTCATCCTCGATCAGAATGGCAAGGTATATGAGTCAAACAAACAATTTGCCACGATGCTTGGATATTCTCTTGAAGAAATAAGTCAACTCTACGTATATGATTGGGAATATCAACTTCCACGAGAAAAAGTACTTGAAATGATTCGCTCTGTTGATGAGACCGGCGACCATTTTGAAACTCGATACCGTCGCAAGGACGGCACGACCTATGATGTTGAAATCAGCTCCAATGCAGCCACTGTGGAAGGTCAAAAACTAATCTTCTGCGTATGCCGGGACATCACCGAACGTAAGCTGGCCGAGCAAGACCTGATCAAAAGTTACGAGAAGGTTAGGAAAACACTGAATGACGCCATCAATACCATGGCCAAAATTGTGGAGATGAGAGATCCTTATACGGCGGGCCATCAGCACAGGGTCGCTGATCTGGCGATTGCTATAGCAAAGGAACTGGGGTATAGAGGTGATCATCTGGAGCATCTCTACATGGCGGCGCTCATTCACGATATCGGTAAAATCTACGTGCCGTCCGATATCTTGAGCAAACCGGGTAAATTGAGTAGTGTCGAATTCAACCTGATAAAGACCCATGCCCAGGGCAGCTATGAAATTTTACAAAATTTAGAGTTTCCGACTTCGATTGCCCAGTCCGTCCTGCAGCACCATGAAAGATTGGATGGCTCCGGCTATCCCAGCGGACTGGTAGGCGAGGCTATATGCCGGGAAGCGAGGCTAATCGCTGTGGCAGATGTAGTTGAAGCTATGTCATCCCACCGGCCTTACCGTCCCGCACTGGGCACAGATAAAGCGCTTGAAGAGATCTCAACTAATAAAGGCAAGCTGTATGATAGTGTTGTGGTGGACGCCTGCCTGAATCTGTTCAGGAAACAGAGCTTCCAGTTTCAGTAACATCGTCTCGATCGGCTGATATCTGTTGTTGCTTGGATATGGTCATCCTGACGGCCTATTTTATAAATAGTGCTGCACTTCGGCTTTTATCCCGCCCGGCCGGCTTCACACTTTAATCCGATTGAAATATTAGAATACTGATTTTTCCGTTATGTATCGAAGATTTATAATTGTTGCTGGATGCATTTCAAGTAAACTTGATGCAGATGCAAGAATAAGTTTTGCCCTGTGGATAAAGGTCAAGTCTGCCAAATTGCTGTATGCTTAATAGAACTAAATAAAGACCTCTGCAAGGAAATAACAGGTGAGTAAAAAAATAGTATTGGTAGCCATGCTTTTACCGGCGTTGATAATAATATCTATATCAACAGCCTGCCAGCCTTCGACGCCTCCGGCTAAGTTTGCAGTTACTTCTTTGGATATAAGTCCCACGGAAGTTGCCGTTGGGGAAACAGCTAATATCCGCACCGAGGTCACAAATAATGGTGGAACCGGAGCCGTGTACGGCGTAACTCTGTATGTGGATGGCAAAAAGATCAACACTAAATATGTTAACCTGGACCCGGGATTCACCCAGAGTGTTATATTCCCGCTCTCTGAAGATGAAGCAGGTACCTATAAAATTGCAGTCGGAGAAAGGAGCGCCACACTTTCGGTGAAATCCAAGCTTGTGGCGAAGCAAGTGGAGATAGAAAATGAAAATGGCATGGCCAAAGATTACTTATCTTTGGTTAAACCCTCAACGGGATATACGGTCAACTTCAAATCACCTGCAAGCCTGTTTATTATTAGAAAGGTGCGCGTATTCGGGTTGGTCTACGGCTCACCGGGATTTCACATAGAGAATAGTCAATTACATATCTGGGATGCAGATCAAAAAGTCCTGTATAACACGTCATTTTCAGGGGACCAATTCCCACTGCGAACCCGCCTGGGCGCGAATATCGATTCAACAGGCGCCTGGGTTGACATAGATATTCCGGATGTTAAAGTTGACGGCGATTTTTATGTCCATATCTATACCGGCATTCCCACGGGCCAGGGATTTCGCATGGGCGCCGTGGATATGCCAAACACTCATTCCGATACTTCGATCCGCGGTGACGACGGTGTCGACTATTTAGCGCCAGACTGGCCTTATATGCCCGTCTACTGGTATGGAGACAGAAGCCGTGTGAACTGGATGATAAGAGTCGCCGGCAATGCCATGGTCCCGCAGGAATAGTTTGTTATTGTCCTGTATTCACTGAGCCGGCTGCAACTGATAATACACGGGGAACCGGTGCAGACGACAGAATATCGCCAACCGCCTGGCGATTAAAAGGTGATCTTCTGCTCCACGGTTCTCGCATAGCCTTCGATATCGCCGGTTTTGTATTGTTTGAGCCACAGCCATACAACCACGTTGCTCTTTCTGAATACCAGCAACCTGTCGATAGCCACGGAATTATTCAGGAAGCACTCATCCCCGATGGCGGGATTTGTCAGTGAGGCTCCCGCAGGCCTGGCGCCGGCATATGCGTTGGCCGCCGCCTCTTTATCACGGTAAACAACTATCGCATTCTGCACAGTGGGCGCGAAGGATGCGCCCTGAGAATAGCAAACTGTGCTCGAAGATGTACTTCCCCGATATGACGGAGGCGAAACGTTTCCCTTTATCCATCCGGATCCCATGTCTTCCATGGTCAATACCATTTGATATGCCTGTTTGATCACCAGTCCCTCCATTGATTTGGTGATGCCCGGCTGAGTAATTGCCGGCGTCTCATCAGGGACCTGTTGAGAAGGGGTCGCAACTGCCGGGGACGGCTGCTCCGGCGATGTGAGGGTGTTTATTCTTTGTTCCACTATTCGCGCATAGCGCTCAATATCGCCCTCTTTATACTGCTTGAGCCACAGCCATACTACAACATTGTTCTGGCGGAATACCAGAAGCTTATTAATGGGCACAGAATTGTTCAACAGGCATTCATTTCCGATTCCGGGATTCGATGTAGACAGATTTGTTTGTTTCTCCCTGGCATATGCCTCTTCCGCCATAGAAATACTGCGATAAACAGCTACCGTATTCTGCACACCCGGAGCATAAGCTGAGCCCTGTGTAAAATACACATGGCTGGACGACGTAACCTGTGGTATCACAGGCGCAATCGCGCTTCCTTGCGCCCAACCCTGCCCCATATCCTGAAGTGTCAGAGTCATGGTCGATGCCTGTCTGGTTATCAGAGTCGTAGCACCGAGTGTATCACTAACCGGTAAATTTGAATCCGGAGCCGATTGAGAGATATCCGGGTTCTCCTGCTCCGGCGTTGATGGAATAGCGGGCGGGTGCGGCGGTTCCACCGGAGACACAGGCAGTGTCGTATTTGAAGATTCAGCAGTGTCTGCCGGTTTGTCCTCCGAATTCCCCTGCGGTTGGCTTACATCGCCATTTGCGCAGGCGGCGCATAGCAATAATCCAAGAACGATGCAGCCGGTTAACAACCAATTTAGCAGTACTCTCATGTTTTTGCTGTCAGCTCCTCCAGTATTGCCATCGCTCTGTCTCATTTACTCGATGTCAAACTCAAGTCTATCCTATCATGAAATGTGGCAATATCAAAGATTATTCTTCCCAGAATATTTCTTTATTAATACGATCTATTTTTAGATGATGCTCCGAAGAAGTACCTTTGGTCGGATCAGCGCGAAATTTATTCCATGACGTGACCCAGTGATCCAGTAAAATGCCCAATTCCCCCTCATAAATCCCAGTAGTTTCGGCCAGTTCAGATAAAGAAACTCTTTTCAGGGATTGAATAATTTTTAACGTCCTTTTCTTTAAGATTACCTCGCAAATTATCTCCGGCCAAAACCAGAACAAAACTGAGACACCCAGCACAGCGCCGCCAGCCATGGAACCAAGAAGCACTATACCTACCAGTACCTGGACAGTAGCTAACACAGGATCTGTGGATATATGGAAATCCGGCTGGTGTATGGCAAATTCCGGCAAAGTTAGAACCAGCGTTAAAGAAACAGCAAGAAGCAGGCCGACAATACCAATAGCCTTACCAAGCCATTTGCCGGATATGAAGTAAAAATGAATGATTCTGCCTGAATTACTTAGTATCATAACTGTCGTAAGCCAGATCTGCCGTAACGCTCTTTGGATTTCCCGAACTGCACCAGAATTCCCAATAATACGTCTGCAGCAGATCAGCGGACGGAGATATCCATTGAGGGTTAGGTGTAAGAGAAATGCCATAGGCCTTGTTGAAGATGATCAGCTTGTTATCGAGATTTCCAAACGTATCCGCATTATTTTTGGGGCCGAAGCTTGGGTCTACGGGCACCCATCCAACGTCCTGCAGGTAAAACTCAGCCCACACATGATAACTCCCGTTTTCAGGCAGCGCCCATTGCCCGACCACAGGCCGTGCAGGTATCCCCGATGCTCTGCACAATGCCACAAATAATGCTGCGTAATCACCGCATTCCCCGTACCCGTTCTCAAGAGCGAAAAGTGCTCCTCCAAGACCATCAATTTCCTGGTAATTCATATAGTTATTGACATATTCGTAATATAATCGCGCCTTACGGTAAGGGTTGGATTCATTTCCAGCCAGCTTCCGTGCAGTACTGATGATCTCCTGATTATCCGCTTCGATCAGTTTATCGGCTCGAGTATACATTGCATACTCTGGATTTGAGCGGTTGTATTCAACTGCAACAGGATCCTGGGAATTGAGCTTCACTTGAAACGCTTTTACGGTGTACTGTTGAGTAAATGACAGGGATGAGCTTCGTGCCGGCTGGCTTTTGAATTCCCAAAAATCTACGCTGGTATCGGTGAAGGAATCTACTCGGCTGCTATTCGGAGCGTGATCGGCGGTTTGGGTAGAAACGATCTTCTGTGATTCCCAGTCTGTAATCGCGGGTAGCCAAACTCTTGTGACGTTTACCCCGGCGTCCCCATTGATTATGGTGAAAGTTCGCTTCACCGTATATGTCCTGGCATTTAAATATGCCAGCGTTGCCGGCTGCCCTTGCTGTACAACCTTCGTCTCCCGCGTGTTCTGTCCAGTTGTTACTGTCTGCTCGGATTCTGCAGTGATGACGGGGGTATCCGGAACAGCCGTGCACGCACATACCGCAGAGATATATATCGCCGCAGCAAACGCACCTGTGTTGAGTAGTTTATTCATAGTCACGGACAAAAGGACTTGCTGCGATCTATATTACCACGCTCACAATATTATCTAAACTCATTTATCCCGATATGCAAAATTACAAAAGGTACATACAGACAGCAAAGCCTGATCTAGCTATACAGTCACATGGGTGTGATTATGGCACAGCAATCAAAAAAACGATATAATATCAACTTGATCGTGATTCTGTTAGGGAATCCAGTCAATTGCTTAGCCCTCGCAACAGTACCTATAGCACAGTTGCAGGCAATCAGTACAAAAATATCATAGAAGCGACAATTTCGAGTATTTTGCTATGTCCATGACCCACATATTACAGAAAATAATAGAACCGCTACTTGTAAACGATAGCTTGACCGTGGCTCAGCTGCAGCATCAATTGAGAACAAAGTTCGCGATGACCGTCGCTCAAAAACAGATATTTAGAATAGTCGAGCAGAGTGGCGACAAATTAGACGTAATTCATGAGCGCGGGCGATCAACAGTTATACTGATCCCCGACTATAGAAATTTAATAAACAAAAACAAGTAAGCAATGATGAGGTCCTCAAGTGGCTGTTAGCTACACTCCAACAGATGCGGTCCTCAAGTGGCTGTTAGCTACACTCCAACAGATGCGGTCATTGATACAGTGGCCATTATTCTCATACTATTGCCCGAACCTGCAACCACTGCACTCGGCATCGCCATGATGGCGCGTCCCCGGGGTAAGAATAAACAAGCGATGAGCAGCAAGCCGTTGCACAATTATCCGGACTATATATACAGAGTTGATAACATCCGGGGCAGGGATATCACCTGGGAAGTTAGAATCACCAAGGCCGGCCAGCTTCCGCTGCAGCAGCCAAACAGACCCGCTGTTAAGATCAAACACCGCGAGGAATTAATATTAAGCCGTAAAACGGGCGCCGCGAGATCGAACCAGGTGATATCGCATACACCACTACCTGGAGCAACGACCTATCACACCATCATAAAGCCACCACGTGAAATCATGGCAAAATCCAGTATTGTCCCGGGAGAGACTATACATCACACGCTCAGGACTCAGCCTCAATCTGCGCCTGTATTTAAACAACAACCGCCTGAAATCCACACTCACCACACGATTGAAAACAGCCCCGGCTACATCAGAGCAAAGGCCGCTGGCACAAATCGACAACAAGGACCCAAAATAGTCCACCACTCGTTGGAAAACTCACCGGCTGCGCAGATAATCAAGCCCATTAAAATCGAGAAACCCTCTACTGTCATCATTGAGCATCATACACTCAACACAAAACCACCCATAGATCGCAGGGGTCCGCTAATTCCACCCGCATCGCAACCGAATAAGCGCAATCTCCCGGACCGAAATATAGATATCCGGAAAAAAGGCTGAGTGCGATAGTAACCAGCTTACAATACAGATGTAACCGGTGCCTGGATTATGTAAAATCGGCATTTAGACGATAAGGCTTTCATCGTATTTGTCTTAAATATTTAGTATCCTTCTGGTAAATTCACTGCTGGCTTCATACTCAGGGCTGATAAATTCTATGTCGCCTAATGCAGACAATTTCTCGGTCTCTTTCCTGCCGTGCCGGCGAGCCAATATTTTAAGCCTGGGATTCAGACGTAACGCATTGGTTATAGCCGCCGCGATTGTCAGCATATCAGGTACGGTTATCACGAAAACGTCAGCCTTTTTCAGATTTACTTGAGTAAGTATGTATAGATTGCCGGCATCCCCGTATATGTAAGGAATATCTTCCTTCCTCAATTCGGATATTATCTCCGGATCAAATTCAATAACCTGGAACTGAAGGCTATTTTTCCGTAAATTGGCTGCAATGTTTTTGCCTATTCGTCCATATCCCGCCAGCACGACCGGGTATGATTCAGGTAGCGGATCACCGGTTTTACCGGTGCTAATCGACAACTTATCTTTCTTTAATGCGCCCCGCTCAATTACCAGGCGGTCCAATTTAGGCAGCAACCACCAGACCAATCCGAAAAGCAGAGGTGTCAGCAGCATGGTTATAATGGCGCTGGCTACGATCAGAGAATAAAATTGGTCGGTGACAATATTAGTATCAATGCCGGCCTGAGCCAGGACGAAACTGAACTCACCTATCTGAAATAGCCCGGCGCTCGACAACAATGCGATTTTATTACTGTATCTGAATGCCCGCACTATAAGAAAGATGACGGATGCTTTCACGATAACGATGCACATCACTATTAAAAGAATGGTCGACCAATTGTCCATCACCAGTTGAGGATTAAACAGCATACCCAGAGATAAGAAAAACAACGTGGCAAAGACGTCTCTCAGGGGAGTGATCTCAGCCAGTGCCTGATGCGCAAATATTGACTCGCGCAATACCAGTCCAATGATAAATGCGCCAAAAACGACGGATAGACCCAATATCTGGGTACCATACCCGGCCATCAAACACAGAACAAGAACGGACAGTATGAACAGTTCCCGCGATCGAACTCCACCTACGCGGCCGAAAAGCCAGGGCAACACCCATAATCCCATCCCGATGGCAACTGCGATGAAAATGGCCGCCTTGCCAACGGCCAGGGCAAAAGCGTTGAATAGATTGGTTACTGGTTGACCCAGAAGCGATACAATCACCAGCATTACGGTGACGCTGATATCCTGAAGTATCAGTATGGCGATCATGATACGGCCGTGTATTGAACCGAGCTCGCCTTTTTCCATCAATATCCGCATACATACCATGGTGCTGCTTAAAGATAAGACCAGGCCGAATACCGCCGCCTCCGGCAACGTCCATCCGAACAGAGCCCAGCCGAGAACGAAACCGGCAGCAAACGTGAGCATAATTTGAAGCATCCCGCCCCACACACCTACATTGCCCACCTGGCGCAGCTGTGTAAATGAAACTTCCAATCCCAGTGTGAACATCAAAAGGGTCACCCCGATAGTAGCCGCCGATTTAATTAAAGTTACATCTCCGACCCATCCAAGAACATAAGGACCTGCTACTATGCCCACAATTAAATAGCCGAGAATCACGGGCTGTCCCAGACGCCGGGCAAGCATACCGCCTATCAGTGCGGCTCCCAGCAGTATGGCAATTAAAATGGCCGGATCTAGATTATTCATGATATTACACGTATACGCTGATTGTTATTAACGCTGAAAGCAACGTACAGACACTCTTTGTATATACGATCTTTACCAGGAGTTGGAATCAATACCAGGAGTAGCGCATGACCCTATTCAGCTTAACGCACCCGCTCACTGGTCGTAAGGAAAAGTTGGATGTTGGATTTCTGAGCAATTCCCATTATAGCTGAGAACGTATGCATTTTCAAGACCATTAGAGTATGTGTCTTCCGGTTCATCCGCTGGTTTTCAGCGGCTATTGACAGAGGATTCGAATGCGAGTAATTTAATACAAGGGCAAAGGAAGGATGATGCTAGTTGGCTGCGAGTTGATATGGGAAATACCTGACAGTGCAGTGATCTAACAGGAGATGCTGTTATGAGCGAGTTGATGAAGTGGAATTTTGCCACACGAGCAGAGACATATAAAAGCCTGGCAATGATTGCAGGCCGGGTCGTGAAACTGTCATTGCCTCGTAAAGAACGACGCCCCACAGGGCTTGATCAACGCAAATGGTGGCAGAAGGCCGGTACCTGTGTGCAGTACCAGATCGAGAAACGCCCGAATGTGGGCTGGGACCGCGACTATATAGAGTTCAATAAGTCGATGACGGATGAAAAGGGCAACCTCAAATTCAACGGCCCCTATTGCAAGATCGAAGACTACGTAGCATTGAGTAAAAAGATCGGCCTGGACTATCATTCGCTGGAGATCAAGTGGCACGACGGCATCTGCTGGTTTAAAACAGAATTGACTGAATGGAAAACCGATGTCGATTACGCCGGAAAATTCGCCGAGCTCAGCAGAAAAGAAAAGATCACGTTTATATATTATTATTCCTCGGTTTTTGACCACAATCCGCAGTTCGATTCCATCCAGCCGCTGCCACGCATCACACCCTCATTCCTGGGCCTGTTGCCGCAGGAGAAATACAAGATATATTCCGACTATCTGCTCGGACAGTATGACGAGATCGTTAGACAGTATAAGCCGGACGGCATGTGGCTGGACTGGTGGTGGGCTGATAAGACTACTAAAGATACGATCTCTCACTTCAGCGGTAAGCACCCCGATATTGTGCTGGCCTTCAATCTGTCATCGATGTTCTTTTCTTCTCATAAGGACCAACATTTTTCATCGGGAGAGGCCCATGCCCTTGACGGACCTTTTATAGGCAAACGGGAAGAAGCAGGCGGCATAATATCGGTCCTGACCAGTACCTGGAAATGGGCAAATCTCTATCGAATGATGTTTAAACATCCCTGGGAGCTGATTACGCCGACCTCGGTATGGTGGCAGGATATGAAGCTGCGCGAAGATATACTTGAGTTTGTGCGCCAGGCAGCGGTTGTTATGGCGTGCGGCGGCAAATTTGCCTGCGGCACATCCGCTCTTATGGACGGCAGCCTGGATCCGGACCACGTCAGGCAGCTCGAGACCCTTGGCGAATGGTATATACCCAGGAAAGAGCTATTCCTTGGCTCTTACCCCATCAGGTATCTGGGATTCACACCGAAAGGCGTATCTATCGATAAAAAAGATTTCAATACTATCGCATGCTTTTACAAGGATGGTATGCTCCTCCATATGATCAACATGAAGGGGAAATTCGAGCCGGTGGAGATAAGGCTCAAAGGCCGGAGATGGAAAGGGGTACAATCCGTATATCTTGAACCGGGACACCGTCCAATAGAGGTCAAGAGCATGGATTCATACAGAATTATCGCTCTTTCCAAAGACGACATCGATCGTGTCGATACCATTATTTATCTGCCCGGTGTTGATTGGATTTAAGTATATGAAACGAAATCTATTGGAAACTGCATTTAATCAGGGAAAAGGCGTTTTTCGGCTTTGTCCCAACTGGGTACCACGCTCTTTCTGCATCCCTGGCAGGAGGCTTAAACTCCACCCGGACGACTACTATGCCTTCGGGGCTGATCGCGGCGGCATCGACGAGCGCTGGTTCGCGTCCACCACCAGGGCTGACAACGGCCCGCTGACGCTCGAAGACGAGGGCCTTAGCTACATTCACTACGATGACGGAAAGAGCGCAGACAAAATCCTGTTGAAAGAGGCCATCGAGATAGCAGGCAACGAGATCCTCGGTCCGGAGGTGCTGAAGAAGCACGGTGGATGGACCATGTACAGCAAATTCTTCGATAACCTCGAGCCGCTCCCGCTGCACCTGCATCTAAGCGACGAATACGCCGCCCGCGTGGGGCGCAAGGGAAAGCCGGAGGGCTACTATTTCCCGAGACAATTAAACAATCACGGCGGCCTTTTCCCGTACACATTTTTCGGTTTGAACCCGGGCACCACCCGGAATGACATGCGCCGTTGCCTGGAGAGATGGAACAGCGGCGACAACGGGATATTGGACCTTTCCCGCGCCTACCGCCTGTCGCCGGGCACGGGATGGGATGTACCGGCAGGCGTGCTGCACGCGCCGGGCTCATTGCTCACCTATGAGCCGCAGCGGGCGTCGGACGTTTTCGGCATGTACCAGTCGCTCACCTGGAATAAATACATCCCTTACGACCTCCTGGTCAAGGATGTGCCAGAAGAACACACCAATGATTTAGATTATCTGGTTGATATGATCGATTGGGAGCTGAATACGGACCCGGATTTCTATAAGAACAGGTTTCTATCCCCGCGGCCGGTAAAGCCGCCGGACGAGATGAAGGAGTCGGGCTATGACGAGTATGATGTAGTATACAATTCGCCATATTTCAGCGCGAAGGAGCTAACCGTGCATCCCGGCCGGACGGTAACCGTCAGGGATAACGGTGCCTACGGGGTCATCGTACTTCAGGGCAGGGGCAAATTCGGCGCCCTGGAAGTTGAATCGCCGGCCATGATCCGCTTCGGACAGATGACTGCGGATGAGCTCTTTGTCAGTTACCGGTCGGCCCGCGAGGGTATACAGATCACCAATAACAGCGAATTCGATGATCTGGTGATGTTGAAACATTTCGGCCCACAGGCCTGAGAGGTTTGTGAATTGAAAAACGCAAGTTCCGACTATTTTTTCCCCGGCGGCGCCGGCAACTTTGATTTTCAACTGCCCACCAAAATCATATTCGGGGAAGGGTCTGTACGAAGACTGAGTAGCGAGATCAAACAGCGTGGCGGGAGCAAAGTACTCATTGTTACCAGCAATGGCATGCCTGAAAGGCAAGCGGTGAAAGATATTCTCTCCGACCTCGATCGGTCTGGGATCACAGTAGCTGTATTTTCATCCGCGCCTCCCGAGCCATCTGTCGGTGATGTAAATTGCTGTCTAAGATTCGCAAACCAGGCAAATCCCAACCTTATAGTGGGGATTGGTGGTGGTAGCGCCATGGATGTGGCAAAAAAAACTGCACTTGAAATGGGATTACCCAAAATCATGATCTCCACGACAGCGGGGAGCGGCAGCGAGGTCACATATAATTCCGTTCTCATGGTAGACGGGCGAAAGAAATCGTTTAGCGACCTGAAGCTTGCAGCCGATGTCGCTATAGTCGATCCGGACCTGCTTACCACCATGCCCGCTTCAAGTATGGTATGCTCGGCAATGGATGCTATGGCGCATGCCGTGGAAAGCTATGGCGCCAGGAAGGGAAACAACATAACCCGTGCTCTTGCACTGGAGGCATACCTGCTGACCCGGGATAACATTAGCCGTGCCTTATCGGGTGATGCGGAGGGCAGGCGCAATATAGCCATGGGCAGCCTGATGGCGGGGATGGCGTTGACCGGCACGGGGACAACGCTGGGACACGCCCTGGCCTATCCGCTGTCTAACCGGGGCACGACGCACGGCCAGTCCCTGGCGATCGTCCTGCCCTACCTGTTGAAGATCAACCGCTTCGATGCGGGCCATGCCGATGAGTTGAAGTCCTTCCGCCAGAAGTACTGCCGTATCCCGGAGATCGCCTGGGACATTCCGAAGATGGCCGCAGAGGTTGGCACCGACGAGAGGCACCTGGCTAACAATCCCAGGGAGGTGACATTGCAGGAGATTATCGACGTGTATACGGGGATGCGAAACGAAGCCATCGAGACATCTGCCTAATATCGAAAAACATTAACGAGATGATCATCATGCCGGCTAACGAACCGCATGCTCTCAAGGCTGTCACTAACTTCAAAATGCTGCTGGCTATGATCAGAACATGAAGAAGGTTGTCGGAGAGATCCTTTCACAACTATTGAATGTTCCGGTGTTGGCCGGCGCATTGGCGACTTTCTTGTTCTTTCGTATTCCTGATTCAGAACCCAATCGCCTGGCCGGATATGCCTGGACCATGTTGTTCCTGTGTGTAATACCGTTATGCAGTCTATTCTTTCATATTCCTGTCAAGAACGAAGACAGAAAGGTAACCGCACGCAGGCAGAGGATAGCCAGTTTTGTGGTCATGCTGGTCAGCTACCCGATCGGCTGGTTAGTTCTGGCTTTAATCGATGCTCCACGCATTTTCACTGCAGTGGCAGTCACCTATACATTTGTGACTCTTGGCCTGTTGATCTTCAATTTGCTGCTCCGCTATAAAGCCAGCGGCCATGCTGCCGGCGTATCGGGACCGATAGCTGTAATGATCTACATCTATGGCATCATCGCGACACCATTGCTGCTTTTATTGCCCCTCGTAACCTGGGCGCGGTTGGCCGCCGAGGGGCACAATTTCTGGCAGACTGTAGTCGGTGCAACTATGTCTGCGTTAATCGGGATAGGAGTACTGTGGTCATTTGGCTTTTCACCGTTTACAGGGGTGGTTAGCTAAGGATAAGACGGGCTTTATGTTCATGCGATTGGTAGCGGGGGCAGGTTTTGAACCTTTGTTGTCGGAAAGCTTGGTCGCTTCCCAATAATGATTAAGACTATTCTACACTTCAGCATCTGCCCTGGCCCGTTCGACCATAAAATGAACACCTTCGCTCATATTCTCCGTTTCCAATTTGATAGCCGGATATTTTTGGTGGAAGACCCTGAATATCTCATCGGCGAATGCCTGCCCGACCACGGACACTTTGTCAAAATCAAAGACGATCACCTTGAATTTCTCTAATCCCGCAAGGACACGCCGCGCCTGGGAGCGTGATATATATATACCCGCCATGGTATACAGCTTGACCCTGATCTCGGTTTTATCAAAACCATGGTCTTTTCCGGTGCCGATATTTGTGTATTTTTTGAAAATATCATTCAAGCGAAGTGCTGAGGACGTGTTCAATTCGAAGGTAACCCGGGTCCCTTTCTTAACCTTTTTATTTTTTTCGATAAATACATCCGGTAATTCATTATCCACCATCAGTTGATACCCATAGCTGTCCAGAACAAACTTGTCTCCTACTTTGGACGTGAAGAATATCCCTTCTCCCGAATGTGATTTCGGCGCCGTAGTAGTCTTACCCTTCAACAGGTCCTGCATGGCCTCAAACTCTGATTTAAGGTTCCGCTCCCTCATAACGTTCCGAAAGACACCGATTCCATAATCTTCTACGATAAATGAGAGTATTCTGTTCTGTATGGCAACTTCGATATGTATTTTCTTTGAGTGTGAATGCTCTATAGCGTTATTAAACATCTCAGAAAAAGCATAGGTAAAAATACTGCGGATGTTTTCAGGGAGCTTTTTTAGCGGCGGATACTCCTGCTCTATCCGGCTCAGGACAATATGTTCTTCAAGGGAAATGTTGCTAAAAGTCTTTGTATATTGTACCGGCAGAATTTCCGGGTGCTGCTGTGCATATTCAGGAAGCACATAATAGGCATATCTTGTTTCCCCAACCTTGATCAGTTTGCCTGCCGTTACAAGCTCATTAATCAGGCGGTTCAGGTACTGCCTGGAGACAACAAACTGAGACGATAATTGAGAAGCATAGATTTTATTGTTTTGCCCGGCCAACTCAAGCAACTTATCTTTTGTGATCATATTGTCAACCCATTGTAAACTTATTACCTTTCTTTGTCTACCTATTGTAAACCTTATCTATTTTTATTGTCAACTTATTGTCAACTGGTTGTTGGCAGGTTCTTGTCGCTGGCTTCTTTATAAACAGCAGTATATTTTCAGCGGAAATGAAAAAGCCCGCCTTATTGATAAGACGGGCTTTAGATTCATGTGATTGGTAGCGGGGGCAGGATTTGTACCTGCGACCTTCGGGCCGATCTCAATTATCTGATGGGCTCTGCAGGCGGTTCTGGACCGCCGATCAGCCAGTGCTTCAATACTCTTGCTTAGTTACCGCCAGATGATTCTGGGATCTTTGCGAACAGGGATTCTGTGGTACTTGAACTTATTATATCCCAGCAGTGCGCAACCGTAAGCCACGTGGCCTTCAGGCAGCGCCAGGACCTCCCTGACCGGGGGAAAGGTGTTGACCATAATATAGACATATCCAGCCCAACAGGTGCCTAGGCCCAGGCTGTAAGCAGCCAGGTCCAGAAAACTCAAAGCATTAGCGCTGTCAATGGCGCCTAGAAGAGAGATAGAGCCAGTTTCGCTGGCATGGGTAACAATTAATACGGGAGCGCCACGTAAAAATGCATCGTGGCGCAGCTTTTGTCTTGCCAGTTTCTCTTCCATATTGGACTCTGCGGCCATCTTCGGCAGTTCCTTGATAACCCACTGCAGCCAGTCGATACCAAGTTCTTCAATACGTTCTAGTTCTTTTTTGCTATCGATTACCAGCCATTCCACCTCTTGAAGGTTATGCCCTGTCGGCGCGTAGCGGGCAT
>CAYVBI010000009.1:0-25795 GCA_964448985.1 uncultured Dehalococcoidales bacterium | reverse complement strand
GGGCCAGGTCCGCCATGCGGCAGCTGTAGCCCCACTCGTTATCATACCAGGCAATGACCTTGACCATGTCCCCTCCCAGCACCAGGGTCTGCAGCGAATCGAAGATCGAACTGTTCTGGTTGCCCCTGAAGTCCGTGCTCACCAGCGGCTCTTCGCAGTATTCCAGTATGCCCTTGAGCTTGCCGGCGGCCGCCTCACGGAAGGCCGCATTAAGCTGTTCAACCGTGACCTCCTTATTCAGGTCACATACCAGGTCGCAGAGTGACACAGTGGGAACCGGGACCCTCAGCGCTATGCCGTGCAGCTTGCCTTTGATCTCGGGAATAACCAGCGCCACGGCCTTGGCCGCCCCGGTCGTGGTCGGCACGATATTCAGGGCAGCCGACCTGGCCCTGCGTAAATCTTTATGATACATATCAAGTAATCGCTGGTCATTTGTATAAGCATGTACAGTTGTAAGCAAGCCCCTGGTAATCCCGAAGTTGTCATTCAGGACTTTTACCACAGGGGCGATGCAGTTGGTGGTGCAGGATGCGTTGGAAATGATGTTGTGTTTTTTAGCATCGTATTTATCTTCATTGACACCGAGGACAATGGTTATATCTTCGTTGCTTGCGGGAGCTGAGATAATTACCTTCTTTGCCCCACCCTGAAGATGCGCAGCAGCTTTAGTAGCGTCGGTAAACAGCCCGGTTGATTCCAGCACGATCTCGATGCCGAGGTCTTTCCACGGTATTTTAGCCGGGTCGCGTTCTGCGATCACCTTTGTCTTCTCGCCGTCCACAATTAATGCATCGGCGGCCGCCTCCACCTTGCCCGGGTAGATCCCGTAAGAGCTGTCGTATTTCAACAGGTGGGCGTTGGTTTTTGCATCCGTCAGGTCGTTGACGGCGGCGATCTCAAGTTTGTCGCCATAATGCTTATTGATTGCCCGGAAGACCAGCCGGCCTATGCGGCCGAACCCGTTGATGCCTATTTTATATGCCATTGCCTAACCTCCTTTTGCCGGTTTCTTCTTATTATAGGCAGCTGTAATCCTTGTCGACATGCCGCCCCGGATGTTCCAATCGCTGGTGATCTCCATGCTTTTGGGACTAATAGTCGTGACCAGGTCCTCAAGGATGCGGTTGGTGGATTCTTCGTAAAAGGTACTGACCGTGCGGTAGCTGGTCAGGTACAATTTCAGCGATTTGAACTCGATGATGGACTTGTCCGGCACATATTTGATTGTTATCGTGGCGAAATCGGGCTGTCCCGGGTTGATGGGACACAGGGCGGTGAACTCGGGGGCAACGACTTCTATCTGGTAGTCCCTGCCGGGATAGGGGTTGGGCATGGCTGTAAGCAGCTTTGGCTGGGGCGAGTCCGTGTATTCCAGGTTGAGCGACTGGATCCTGCGCAAGAGCTTATCCATGAGCTATTCTCCCGACCAGTATAACGTGTTTTCCCCTTCCGCAATTTTCTTGCCCTTTTTCTCGGCAACCAGGTACTGCAGGTGCGCCAGCGTCTCCAGCACCGCCAGCCTCCGGTCGATGGGCTCTAATTTATCGTAGGCCGTTTCCTCGCCGTTGACAACCCAGGGTATGGATTTTGCAACATCGTAGGCATTCCTGGTCTCCACCCCCATCGTCCTCTGGATTCTGTTCATCCTGTCGCGGTGAAAGCGCATAATGTCGTCGATCATGGGGCCGAGACCGCTGAACACGGATCCATGGCCGGGGAAGACAAAGCGCACCTCCAGGTCCGAGAGCGCACCCAGTGACTTAACATAATCTCCCAGCGGGTCTTCACTTGATCGGGGGTGGTAGCTGATATTGGGGACAACCTCGGGCAGCACGTGGTCGCCGCTGAAAAAGTACTTCTTGTTGGGTTCGTACAGGCAGATATGTCCGGGCGAGTGCCCGGGCGTGACCATGACCTGGAATTCATACGGCGCCATGGATATGATATCGCCTTGCTTCAGCAGCTTCGTGGCCTTGAGGGGGGAGACATAGCTGCTGATATTAAACGACGCCTCCGAGAGCATCTTGATCTCCCATTCGGGCACGCCGTTGGCCATTAAAAAGACTATTAGTTCGCTTATAAAGGTTTCGGGATGAGCATAATAGGAATCGAGCAGGTTATTCTCAATTTCGGGTACCGCTATACTGGCGCCCGTTAACTCGGCAATCTTGCCGGCTAACCCCATGTGGTCGGGGTGGACGTGCGTAACCACGATATCGGTGATGTCCTTCATGGCGAAGCCGCTGTTCTTCATCTCCTGGGCCAGCGTGTTGAAGGCCTCGGTCGTGTTCCAGCCCGTATCGATCAACAGGTTGCCTTCGTTGCCTTCGACGATATAGACGTTGACGTTCTCCTGCCCGACCTTGAGAAGCGGCAGTTTGATCTGGTTGATGCCTTTGAACAGCTCCATGAAATATTATCCTCCTAAATAAGCAGGGCGCCCCGGCCCGGGTAGCTGGCCTTCTTTCCCAGTTCGGCTTCGATCTTGAGCAGCCTGTTGTATTTGGCTACTCTCTCGCTGCGGCAGGGCGCGCCGGTCTTGATCTGACCGGAATTGGTCGCCACCGCCAGGTCCGCTATAGTTGTGTCCTCGGTTTCACCGGAGCGGTGGCTGATGACCGTCGTCCAGCCGGCTTTGCGGGCCAGATCGATGGCGGCCAGCGTCTCGGTCAGCGTGCCTATCTGGTTGACCTTGATCAACACCGAGTTGGAGGCCATCAAATCGATGCCTTTCTGAATCCTGGTGACATTGGTGACGTAGATATCGTCGCCTACCAGCTGGACCTGTTTGCCCAGCTTGCGGGTGAGCAGGACCCAGCTGTCCCAGTCGTCCTCGTCCAGCCCGTCCTCGATGCTGATAATAGGGTATTTTGAGGCCCAGTCAGCATAGAAATCAACCATTTCAGCACCGCTCAGCGACCTGCTTTCGCGCGCCAGTAGATAGCGGCCGTCCTGATAAAAGCTGCTGGCCGCGGGGTCCAGGGCTATATGGCAGTCGGTGCCCGGCCTGTAACCCGCCAGCTCAATTGCCTCCAGGATCAGCTCAACAGCCTCTTTATTGGAGGAAAGGGAAGGGGCGAAGCCGCCCTCGTCGCCGACATTGGTATTGTAATTCTTCTTCCTGAGCGTTTTCTTAAGGGCCTGGTAGACCTCGCAGCCCATTTGCAGGGCTGCTGAGAAGCTGGTGGCGCCCGTCGGCATCACCATGAATTCCTGCAGGTCTGTGGAGTTCTCGGCATGCTTGCCCCCGTTGAGTATATTCATCATGGGGACGGGAAGGGTGACGGCCTTTTCACCGCCGATGTATTTATAGAGCGGCAGGCCGGCGCAGTTGGCCGACGCGTGCGCCGCCGCCAGCGACACGCCCAGTATGGCATTGGCCCCCAGCCTGGATTTGTCCGGTGTGCCGTCCAGGTCGATGAGCAGACCGTCCAGCTTGTCCTGTTTCGAAGCATCCTGTCCGATGACCGCCTTGCGGATAGTGGTGTTCACATGCTCCACAGCTTTCAGGACGCCCAATCCGCCGTAGCGCTTTTTATCTCCGTCGCGCAGCTCCAGCGCCTCGTATTTGCCGGTGCTGGCCCCCGAAGGCACGGAAGCTTTGCCTGTTATCCCATTATCGAGGACTATTTCCACCTCGATTGTGGGATTGCCTCTTGAATCGATGATTTCGCGTGCGTCAATGTTCTTTATTTTCATGTTGTTACTACCTGTTTTAAAACTGGGGGAATTTTACGGCCTCAATTCAAAGCTGTGCCATTATACCACCCGTTTTTAAATATGGGTATCGCAATTTAGATAATATAACAATAAGCCATGGATTGAATTAATATTCAACTGACCTTTCCCCATTAAACAGCAACACCTTTTTATTCGTAATTTATATGCTTTCCATAGATAGTCCTATTTTCAGTTTTCTACAGCAATTATATTTATAAAATATCCTTAGGTTCTGATGATTCAAAGCCTCATGTGTTATCAGTAATTGGCAATCGTCGATTGCTCTTTTACGTGGAACCCAGATCTTTACCAGGCCGTTAATACAGGTCGCCTTTATGCAGCAAATCACAGAATCTTTCATATGGCATGACCTCCAGTGCATCAAACCGGTAAGATCGCTCACCGGTGTACACACCGATCAGTCTATCTGCTTTAACTCCATCTGCAGAGCCCAGCGAGATTATTGGCTTGTTCCAGGCGGGGTTCCATTTATCGGCGCGTTTGACTTCAATAGCTACTATGTGAGGAACTTTGGATGAGGTACGCCGCGATGTTTCGATAATGAAATCCACTTCTACTCCGGCAGGTGTCCTATAGTAATGTAAAGGCCGCTGCTTGCGGCTGACCTCATTGTAAACACGCAGTTCATGATAAACCAGCGTTTCCATTGCGAATCCTTCCCAGGGGCGGTCGACCGGATCATGCAGCCAACCTGCTGCCGCCCGGGCAACACCAGGATCAAACCAGTAGAACTTTGGGTGCGCTGCTTCACGTACTTTTACACCGGCGCGCCAGGATTGCAGGAAGTGCCCCAGCAGTGTATCAACAATTATGGAAAAGTATGAATCCACGGTGCTGCGGGCCACCGCAGCATCACGGGCTATGTTTTGCATATTGACAACTTGGCCATTGAGCTGGCCGGCAATGGACATAAATCGCATAAAGGGTGGCACATTGCGCAGTAGGCCTTCCTGCCTGATTTCCTCACGGATATGTGTGTCAAGATATGCTGCGAGTATATCTGGCACCTGTTTAGGTTCACGAAGAACCATGGGCAGTAGACCCCATTCCAGCGAACGGGATAAATTAAAGGCCTTGCCCAATTCAACGGCAGAGAAACTTTCCATATTCAAAGTGATAGCGCGTCCAGCCAATAGGTTGACGCCTCCGCGGCGCAGCTTGCGAGCCGACGATCCGCATAAAGCAAATCTCCAGTTACGTGATTCTGTTAACCGGTGTACCTCGTCAAGCAGCGCGGGTATTTTCTGTATCTCGTCCAGCACGATCCAAGCGCCATCGGGTCGATCAGCGGCCATAGCCTCCAATCGATGCGGGTCACGGGATAGCTCAAGGAATAGGGATGCATTCAGTAAATCCAGGTAGAGCGCATCAGGCAGGACGTGCCTCAGCCATGTGCTTTTACCTGTGCCTCGAGGGCCAAATAGAAAGAACGATACGTCCGGGCATTTGAGCAATCTGCGTATATATGGCCTGGCTGTAGAACTCATACAAAATCACACTTATACTGTAATATTACAATGCATTATTACATTATTAATGTGAAAAAGCAAGATTAACTTATGTCTATGCTATCAGAAGGTTAAAGGCCGGCCCTGCGCCGGTTGAACCTGTTCATGGCTGCGGCGATGCCTTCCGTCAATATGGTTGCGGCCGCGTCGCAGGCCAGGTCGAGTGCCGGCTGTATGAGTTCGTCCTCTGCGCGGTTAAAGTTGCCCAGCACATAGTCTACGATCTCGTTTTCGTTATCATCCCCTGCGCGTTCCGAGAAAGGCCTGGAGATGCCGATGCGCACCCGGTTGAAATCCTGGCTGCCGATGGCCTGGATTATCGATTTAATCCCTCGGTGGCCGCCCGACCTGCCGCCCAGCCTGACGCGGATGCGTCCGGACGACAGATCGAGGTCGTCGTGTATCACGATCAGGTCCTGGGGGGTGCAGTCGAAACGTTTGAGCAGGCAGGCTGCGGCGTTACCACTCAGGTTCACGAAGGTTGCCGGTTTTGCCAGCACGACCTCCTCTCCTGCTATCTGCCCCGTCCCGGTTTGAGACTGGCACAGCTTGTTTCTAAATTTGATGGAATGCGTCTCAGCCAGCCGGTCGATGCAGTGGAAGCCTACGTTGTGCCGGTTATGCTGGTATTGCCTGCCGGGATTGCCCAGCCCCATAATAATCTTCATAACAGGCTTGCCTGCTGAGATTTATTGCCGCCGTCGCGGCTGTCGAGCAGGGCCAGCAATTCCTTCTCGCTCAATATCTTTATGCCCAGTGACTGGGCGCGCGCCAGTTTGGACCCGGGATCGCTTCCCGCCACCACGTAATTCGTCCTCCTGGTTACATCGGATGCGGCTTTGCCGCCCAGCGACCTGATGCGCGCCTCGATCTCCTGCCTGCCTGATGTCTCCATCCTGCCCGTGATGACGAACTCCATACCCGACAGCGGAAGGTCCCCGGCCGGCGCCGCCGCCGACTCCATCGTCACGCCTGCTTTGCGCAGCTTCTCGATGATGCGGACGTTCTGGGGCTGGCGGAAGAAGGCCAGTATGCCGTCGGAGATCTTGGGACCGATGGACGGTATGTTCATCAGCTCCTCCGCCCCGGCACTCAATAGACTATTTATATGGGTGTACTGCCTGGCCAGTATGGCGGCCGTCTCCTCTCCCACGTTGGGTATGCCCAGTGCGAAATAGAGCTGCGCCAGCGGGCGCTGTTTGCTGGCCTCGAGGGAAGCCAGCACCCTGGCGGCGCTCTTCTCGCCCATCCGTTCCAAGCCCGTGAGTTGTTCCTTTGTCAGGTAATACAGGTCGCCCGAGTCTTTGACCAGGCCCTGTTCGAAAAGCGCGGTGCACAGCTTTTCGCCCATTCCGTCGATGTCCATGGCGCCTTTGCCGGCGAAATGCTTTATCGCCTCCAGCGCCTGCGCCGGGCAGGCCGTGTTGGTACAGCGGTGCATCGCTTCGCCCTCGGGCTTTATCACCTCCGCGCCGCAGACCGGGCAGGCCGGCGGCATGTGAAATACTTTTTCATCTCCCGTGCGGCGCGAGATTATGGGTTCCACGATCTCAGGTATCACCTCGCCCGCCCGCTGCACCAGCACCCAGTCGCCGATGCGCAGGTCCTTGCGGTGGATGTCCTCCTCGTTGTGGAGCGTGGCCTGCTTGATGGTGACGCCGCCTATACTGACAGGCTCCAGGATGGCGTAGGGATTGAGGCTGCCGGTCCTTCCCACGTTGATTTTTATGTCGATCAGCCGTGTGGTGCCCTGGACGGCCGGATATTTAAATGCGATCGCCCAGCGGGGATCGTGGCCGACGGAGCCCAGCTCCTCCTGCAGGGCGATAGAATTCACCTTGATCACCACGCCGTCCACGTCGTAGGGCAGTCCTTCCCTCCGGTCTCCCCAGCCGCGGCAATAGGCCTTGACCTCGTCCAAATCTTTGCAGCGGGCTATATTGCTGTTGATCTTGAAGCCAAGCGCCTTGAGGTATTGCATTGTCTCCCAGTGCGTACCCGGCATGTCCCTGCCCTCGGCCCAGCCGAGCGCATAAATAAAAATATCGAGCGGGCGCCCGGCGGTAATGCGGGGGTCTAGCTGCCTGACCGAGCCGGCCGCCGCGTTGCGGGGATTGGCAAAGAGGGGCTGATTATCGATCGCCCTCTCCTCGTTGATTTTTTTCAGGCCTTTTTTAGGCAGGTAAGCTTCCCCCCTGACCTCGAAACGCCCCGGCGCCTGCGGGCCGACCGAGAGGGGAATGCTCCTGATGGTCCTCAGGTTTTGCGTGATGTTTTCGCCCTGGGAGCCGTTGCCGCGCGTCGCCCCGACTGTGAAAACACGGTCCTCATAGGTCAGGGCCACGGCAAGGCCGTCGATCTTGAGCTCGCAGACGAAATCGATATTCTGGCCCGGCGCCAGCCCGGTCAGCCGTTTATACCAGGCGTCCAGGTCTTCATCCGAAAATGCGTTGGCCAGGCTGAGCAGCGGACGGGGGTGCATCACGATCCCGAAGGCGGCCACCGGCTGCGCCCCGACACGCTGCGTCGGCGAGTCGGGCGTGACCAGTTCCGGGTGGTCCTGCTCCAGCTTTTTAAGCTCAAGCATGAGGTCGTCGTATTCGGCGTCGCTGATCTCGGGATCGTCGAGGACGTGGTAACGGTGGTTGTGATAATTGATTTGATCCCTGAGCCCGGCAACCTTTTTCTTAAGGAGTTCAACTTCCGTCATCGAACAACATCCATAGCCGTCTAATTGTGGAAATTATAGCATTAAGCCAAGACTAAATATATGTCGGACGTCAGCGGACGTCCGGGTAATTGATGACCGCGGTTGCGCCTGCCTATCCCGGCATATCAACGACTGGATGCATGCACATTAAACTGTTATATTAAGATTAAAATTTCAATCCGGATATATCGCGGATCGCTTAACGGAAATAAGGAGATTACAAGTCATGAATTATTATCCTTACCTGATCGTATTTTTAGGCGCAATTGCATTAACCATGTTTCTCATCTACAGAGACCGCAAAGGCAGCGTGAAGGCCCTGCTATATAAGACAATCGCCAGCTTCCTCTTTATACTGGTGGCCTTTGCATCCTTTATGCTAAATCCAGGTCAGGGCGTGGCTACATTCGCCATGCTCATTACGATGGGGCTTGTATGCGGCCTCATAGGGGACATACTTCTGGACCTCAAGATAATGTACAAAGAATCGTCATCGCTTTATCAGCACGGTGGGATGGTGGCTTTCTTCGCAGGGCATCTGTTTTACCTGGCCGCGCTGATCATTTATTTCGGTTTCAGCTGGATACCTCTGGTTATTGCACTGGCTCTGGCAATCATAATAGCCTGCATCAGCAAGTTTATACTCAAGTTCAATTTCGCTGAACATACTATTGACACGTATGCGTATTCATTTGTACTGTCCTATATGATGACACAGGCTTGCTATGCGGCGATTACTCAGGGTTACACTGCCTGCACGCTTTTATTGGCTGCAGGGGCGATCTTGTTTATGCTTTCAGACCTTGTCCTGGTTATGACCTACTACGATAACAAGGATTCCAGGGCGTTTATCGCGACTAATCACATCCTGTATTATGCCGCTCAATTTACCATTGCCTTAAGTGTTTTATATTTTGTGGCCTGATAACGTAGAAGGAGAGGTGAGATGACCCGGATTTACGATTTAAGCGTTCCTACCGAGGACAGCCCCAGCGAGCCCCTTCCCGTCAAGGTTGAGCACAAGAAGCATGAGCTGAGCCTGCCCATCATCGAGATGTTCCTGGGAGGGAAAAAGGAGGACATGGTGGACGGATTGGGCTGGGCCGATGATTCCGCAACGCTGGGTGCGCACGCAGGCACGCATGTCGATGCGCCCTGGCATTTCGCTCCCCTCTCCGAAGGCAGGGCGGCCAGGACCATCGACCAGATGCCGCTTGACTGGTTTTACCACGACGGCGTGGTGCTGGATATGCGGCACAAGCCGCAGGGAACAGGCGTTACCGTGCAAGATCTGAAGGAGGCCCTTAAGAAGATAAACTACACCATCAAGCCGTGGGACATTGTCATGATACAGACGGACTCCGATAAACTCTGGGGCAAGCCCGAATATTTTTCGGCGGGATGCGGCATGACGGAGGAGTCTACACTGTGGTTGATAGAGCAGGGCAGCCGCGTGATGGGCATCGATACCTGGGGCTGGGACCGTCCCTTTGCAGCTATCAAGGAGGAGTTCGACAGGACGCACGATAAGGGATTGCTCTGGACCGCCCATAAGGCAGGCATAAAAAAGGAATATTGCCACATCGAGAAACTGGCCAATTTAAATAATCTGCCGCGGCCCACGGGCTTCAAGGCGGCCTGCTTTCCGGTCAGGCTGACCGGCGGCAGCGCCGGCTGGGCACGCGTGGTGGCGATATTCGATGATTAGTGTGAGGCAGCCGGGGAACAGTTGAGAAAGCGCAAATCGGGACTCTGGCATACCATCTACTCCATCATCAGCACAGTTATCGAAGAGCTGGCCATTGCCGCCCTGCTGCTGTGGATATTGCCGATCTTTGGGGTGAGTGTGCCTCCCTGGGCGGTGGCGGCCTTGCTCGCCGGTTACGCTGTGTTTTCCTATATTATGTACCGCGTGGGACATCCCACGGTCTTATACGAGGGCGTGACAGGCGCCGAAGCCATGGTGGGAAGCATGGGCACGGTGGAGACTGTCCTGCCGGAGGCCTTCGTCAGGGTGCAGGGGGAGTTGTGGAAAGCGTCCTGCCCCGGGGGCGATCTTAAGGTCGGGGAAGAGGTCATAGTTGAGACGATCGACGGCCTTTCGCTGACCGTCAGCAAGAAGGTCTGAGCCACCGGCGATTTATAGCAGTGCTATAATTACTATATTCCATAAAAAGGGGGGTTGGGTCATGTTTAAATGGGGGTCTGTTCTTTTATTGCTTCTAACAATCGTCAGTTCTTTATTCGTTTCGGGTTGTTCTGCACCGCAGTCGCAGGCGCCGGCATATAACTATCCGTCCGGTGGCATGATGGGACCCGGCGGTGTGGTCGGTCCGGGCGGCATGATGGGGAGCAGCGGTATGATGGGGCCGGGTGGCCCATACAGGAGCGGCGGTCCGCGTATAACCATAGATAAGGCAGTTGAGATAGTAAGCAAATATCTTCAGGAGAGGAACGATCCTGATTTAGTAGCTGCAGAAATACTCGAGTTCACCAATAACTTCTATGTCGGTTTCAAAGAAAAAAGCACCGGTACATATGCTTTTGAAGCATTAATTGATCCGTATACCGGGGATATTTACTCGGAGCCAGGGCCTAATATGATGTGGAATGCCAAGTACGGGATGATGAACGGCATGATGTGGGGTAACCGCAACCTCTCAATTCCCATGACCGTGAGTGAAGAACAGGCCAAGAAGAATGCTCAGGCTTTCCTTGACGGTTACCTGCCTGGCGTTAAAACCGGGGATGCCGACCGGTTCTATGGATACTATACAATTGAAATACTTAAGGACAATCAAATATACGGCATGCTCAGCGTCAACGGATATACGGGACAGGTGTGGTATCACTTCTGGCATGGACCTTTTATAGGTGTGAAAGAGCTTGGCTAAGCTGTTAGGGGACTTCTCATGCGTAAGAAGTCTCCTTATTATTTATTGTAAGCGATCTGTATTAGCTGCCCTTCCGTGCCTCTATCAGCTTAAATATACCCGCCCCCAACTCAGTGACTTTCTCGACCCTTAATCCGCTCCGGGTAACATTTTCTACAGTCCTGCGGTTGATATTTGCCCCCATCATGCGTACTACCATCGGGTTCGCCAGGTTCATAATCCAGGCAACGATGCGATCGGCACTCAACATGTGCTCCAGCATCAACACCTTGCCTCCCGGTTTACATACCCGCTCAATTTCTTTCAGGCCAAGAATGGGGTCAGGGACCGAGCAGAAAACGAAGGAGTCCAGAACCGTATCGAACGTGTTACCTTCGAATTCAAGGTTTTGAACGTCCATCTGCATCAGGCTAACATGTGTACCCAGCTTCGCTGCCTGTAAACTTGCACGTTCAATCATCTTCTCACTGAAATCTATGGCAGTTATATCGGATTTATCAGGATAATAGTTGAAGTTTTTACCGGTGCCCACCCCCACCTCCAGTATTTTCGTTCCTTCCACTTTCTCCCATAGAAGTTTACGCCATTTTTTATAACCGGCTAATTCGGCAATAAACTCCATCGTGTCATACATCGGAGCAATTCTGTCGTAACGTTTTCTTATAAGTTCAGTCGCTTTTAAATCCATACAAATTGCTCACGAAAGGTCCTTTTTTAGCTGCTCGAACTGCTCTTTGGTAATTTCCCCTTTAGCATAGCGTAGCCTGGCAATATCTAGAGCATTTTGGGAGGAAGCATCGGAGGTACTGTGTCCGGCGGCCTTTTTAACAGCCCAAACGATAAGCCAGATCGCGGCACCCCAGAATAGGACAAAGATTATGAAGCCGAAGACCCACCAAAGCCACATGCCGCCATACATAAATCCCATTTTGTCACACCTCCTTACACTGGAATGGTATTACGCATCGTATCATTTGATTTTCTCAATAGATAGATGATAGAAGTCATCGCTGCCAGGAAAATGGCTATCGAAATGACCTGAGCTTCCTGCAAGCCCCAGAACCAAATATTTTCCTGCCTTACAAATGTAAGTAGGAAGCGACCGACCGCATACAATACTAAGTAGCTAAAGAACATCATGCCATCCTTCTTAAAGAGAGGCTCAAGTTTTAAGAGGACCAGCAGGCTCATCCCGTTCCAAAGCATCTCATAGACCGGATATGGCTGAGTCGGCAATCCCCAATATGAAGATGGTATGAGTGCGCCGGGATTGGTGTAAATAAAGCCCCAGGGAAGACTCGTCAAACTGCCGTAAGAATCCCCGTTGATAATACACCCCACTCTGCCGACTATTTGTGCCACTAGCAGCGCCGGCACAGCTGCATCAGCCATACGGATAACAGATAATCTCCTAACCCTGCAATAAATGATGGCTGCTATTGCACCTCCTACCAGTGCGCCCCAGATAGCCAGTCCGCCCAGCTGAAACTGAAGCATAAGGAGCGGGTCTTTCCAGTAATATGCAAAATTGTCTATCACATGGAAAAGCCGGGCGCCCACAAGTCCACCGATAAATACCCAGGGAATAAGAGAATATATTTCGTCCCTGGATATGCCCTTACTTACGCCGCGCCGTAGCAAAATAATTATGCCGGCCACGGCTGCCAGCATGATCATTACACTATACCAGCGCAATTCGAAATTTCCGCTGTGTAATATAACGGGATCTATATTAATTACAATTCCGTTCATAAAAAATATTTTAGACATAAGAAGAAGCATTGTATGTGATATTTCTCTCAATAATTACCGGCCCGTGTTAGAAATAGACTCGTGAGTCGTGTTAGTTAACCCGCGCATCGGTTTTAATTATGGGTTAAAACCCGGTAGTCTTCATCCAAATGCGCTTTCTCATTCATAATAAATTCACGGCAGGCCTGCAGAATTACTATAGTAAGTTTGCAATAGGGAGGTTTATTTAATGAATAATCTTATCAAGATTGGCATTCCCATACTGGCAGTAATGGTACTTTTTATCGGTGTATTCAGTATCACGGCTCCCGTCAGTGCGGACGGTACATTGTCGCAATTGACAAATACCTGCCCATATTTGAACAATGACGGAGGTTACGGCAACGTACACTGGCAGACTGGTGGCATGATGGGTACAGGGTACGGCACTTACCATGGCGGAGCTATGATGGGTAGTGGATACGGTGCTTACCAGGGCAGAAATATGATGGGTGGAGTAACTGGACGCTAATCTACCAACTCAGGTAGTCACCGATGTATTTAAGATGCTGTTGATATCGCTATGGCAAGTCAGCAGCATCTTAATCTAATTTTTATGACATTGTCATAGCAATGTAATAATGCTTTCATTATAATTATTGGCATAAACCCGGCTGTAACTGATATTTGTTATGGGGGAGGTAGCTTTTGACATTAGCTGAAATTGCTGTGAGCCTGGGTGGTATTGGGGCGATTTCGTTGCTGGCCTGGTTTTTCTTTGGTCCCAAAAAAGCCCGCAGGGCCCAGGTATCAGGAAACGTGCAGGAGATAGAGATAACCGTTAAAGGCGGTTATTCTCCCGATATAATCCGCGTTAAAAAAGGCATTCCACTTCGATTAATCTTCAATCGCCAGGAAGCTGGTGACTGCACCTCCCGCGTGGTATTTCCTGATTTTCATGCGAGTAAGACCCTGGCCCCGTTTGCCAAAACGACGCTCGAGTTTACGCCCGATAAAGTCGGTCAGTTCGACTTTGCCTGCGGTATGAACATGATTCACGGCAGTCTTATTGTTGAAGATGAAACGGAAGATGGGGCGCAAAAGGTAATAGCAATTTCACAGGGCCGGGATGAGGTGTCCCACGAACATGCTACAGCCGTCGGTATCGGTCCTGTTATGCTTGTGGCAAAGACGACCCAAATTGAATATGTTCTTATCGGAGGTGGGGTTACCTGCCCTACATGTGCCGTAAATATTGAGAATGCACTGAACAGCCTGGCAGGGGTGGATGATGTAAAAGTCAATTTCGGCAATGGTCGGATAACAGTTTCTTATGACCCTGAACAGATATCCTCCGATAAGATTCAGCAAATCATTGAAGATACCGGCTATAAAGTCCACATTCGTGTCCAGCCTGGTACGCAAAGTACCGAAGACCGTGAGGCTGATGAGCGGACTGCCGAGCGCAAGGACCTGACGCGGCGCGTGGTAGTGGGCGCCATTTTAACTTTCCCAGTGTTATTTGCCGTGATGATGCACGAGTTCTTTGGTGCAGAGTGGGTTCCACCTATACTGCTAAATCCATGGTTTCAACTCGCCCTCATTACGCCTGTAATGTTCTATTCGGGCTGGCCGATTCATAAGACAGGCTGGCTAACATTGGTCCACCGCACGGCGGATATGAACACGCTGATAACTATTGGCAGCTTTGCCGCCTTTGTCTACAGCCTGGTAGTTACGCTCGCACCGGGTATCTTACCTGAAAATCTGCGCCAGGTTTATTTTGAGGCTGTTGGAGTCATAATTACGCTTATCATGCTGGGAAGGCTGCTTGAAGCAATTGCCAAGGGAGGTACCAGCGAGGCGATTCGAAAGCTTATCGGCTTGCAGGCCAGGACCGCAAGGGTGATTCGCAATGGCATTGAGACCGATATCCCTGCTGAAAATGTGCAGATAGGAGATGTAGTGGCTGTGCGTCCCGGAGAAAAGGTGCCGGTGGATGGGGAAATAGTTGAGGGCAGCTCAACTCTTGATGAATCCATGGTGACCGGTGAGAGCATGCCTGTTAACAAGACTGTGGGCGATAAAGTCATAGGCGCTACCATTAACCAGACCGGGGCCTTCAGGTTCAAAACTACTAAAATTGGAAAGGACACCATGCTTGCACAGATAATCCAGCTTGTTGAACAGGCGCAGGGGTCCAAGGCTCCGATTCAGCGACTGGCAGACTTGATAGCCAGCCGTTTTGTTCCGGCGGTTATTTTCATTGCTATCGGCACCTTTGTTATCTGGTTCAACTTCGGGCCCCCTCCTGCCCTGGCATTCTCTTTAGTTAATGCAGTGGCAGTGCTTATCATCGCCTGCCCGTGTGCGCTCGGCCTGGCAACACCATTATCAATCATGGTTGCCACCGGGAAAGGCGCCCAGAACGGCATTTTGATCCGGTCGGCCGAAGCACTCGAAACGGCGCATAAGTTAAATTCATTGGTGATGGATAAGACAGGTACTATTACAAAAGGGAAGCCGGCTTTAACCGACGTAGTTACAATAGGTTCCTTTTCGTCCGATGAATTGCTACGGATAGTAGCATCCGCGGAGCAGTCGTCGGAGCATCCGCTAGGCCAGGCGATTGTGCAAGGCGCTCAGGTCAGGGGACTAAATCTGGCCAAAACGAACGATTTCCAATCAATTACCGGGAAAGGAATTCAGGTTACCGTTGAGGAACATAGAGTTCTGGTAGGTAACCGGCGGCTGCTTGGTGATGCCGGCGTGGAAACATCTGCACTCGAGGAGCAGGCGGAACGGCTGGCAGGTGAGGGCAAGACTTCGATGCTGATAGCGGTCGATGGCAAACCTGCCGGCTTGGTCGCTGTAGCAGATACGGTGAAGGATGATTCGAAAGCATCCATAGCATCGCTAAAGAATCTTGGCATTGAAGTGGTGATGATTACCGGCGATAACCGCCGTACTGCCGAAGCCATTGCACGCCAGGTAGGGATAGAACGGGTCCTGGCCGAGGTACTACCCCAGGATAAAGCTCTGGAGATCAAGCGCCTGCAGGGGGAAAACAAAATAGTCGGCATGGTGGGCGACGGCATTAACGATGCCCCGGCTCTGGCTCAGGCCGACGTCGGCATTGCTATCGGCAGTGGGACCGATGTGGCTATCGAAGCAGCAGACATTACTCTTATCTCGGGTGAACTTAGGGGAGTGATCACCGCTATCACGCTCAGTCGGGCAACCATGCGGAACATAAAGGAAAACCTCGCGGGTGCTTTTGTCTATAACATTTTGGGGATCCCCGTAGCTGCTGGCGTCCTCTATCCGTTTTTCGGAGTGCTTTTAAGCCCGATGATCGCCGCGGCCGCTATGGCACTCAGCTCGATATCCGTTGTTGCCAATGCCAATCGTTTACGAAGCTATAAACCTGCTAATCCCGTGGCCCCCATAACTCAGTCCACGCATGAACCCAAAGTTGAAATAAATACATATGAAAAGAGGAAGGAGGATACAATGGCGGATGTAAAAGACCCGGTTTGTGGAATGGACATAGATCCCAAGAAAGCGGCGGCAAGCGAGAAATATAAAGATAAGACTTATTATTTCTGCTCAGAAGCATGCCACAATAAATTTAAGGCTGATCCGAAAAAATACGTACCGCAATCGAGTTAAATTGTATTCAAAAGAGAAAGGGACGAAGTATCGACATCTTCGTCCCTTTTCAAAGAGAATGGATTTATATACCGTGAGAATCTGTCTATACGTTTAAACTCAGTGACAACTTGCAACTCCTGTGGAAGCAGAGGCCGAGCTGAGTTGGCCGGCATTGCCACGGCACATGCCTCCACTGCATCCGCCACTTCTGTAACCGGTTGTCGTACCACTAACCTGGGTACCACTTCTGTGGCAACTTGCCTGCGCGACACTATTTGCGCTACTGTCATCATTTGCCGGTATATATACCGTACTTTGATCGGGTATCGGAACATTGGCCTGTCCGTTTCCCGCATAGATCTGGGACGGTGTGCCTCGTGCTAACTCTGTTTCTATGTTGCTGACCGGCGTATTTGCCGCCGCCGCCACCTGTTTAAGCGTATTCTCTTTGGTAACTGTCATCGTAATACTGATGGCAGCAATCAACAGGAATAGCACTACCAGGACCGGCATTCCAATGTTAGTAAAGTTATTCAATTGTTTGTCCTCCATACTTGTAACTTATAAGGGATTTTACAGGCGGAGCGTGAGCTTATTATGAATTGTATGGAAGATTTCAATGAAACCGGCAAACACGGTCGAAGATTCTAAATTTCCTGTTTTACCTATCAAAGAAGGGTTTGTCCAGGTCGGCGTCGTTGGAGTAGCCGGCCCGCTCCCAGTATCCCTTGTAGCCGGGATCGTCCGACAGCTCTATTTCGGTCACCCATTTTATCCACTTATATCCCCATTTATCTTCGGCTACCAGCTGGAAGGGGAACCCGCGTTCAGGCGGCAGCTCCACCCCGTTGATTTTATAGGCCAGCATGATGTTATTGTCCTGTATGTACTTGAGAGGAAGAGAGGTGGTGTACCCGTCATACGCATGGAAGATGACTGTATTTGCCGCGGGCAGAATGCCGGCCTGACCGGCCAGGTCGCTGACCAGCACCCCTTCCCAGAGGATTTTAACCGACCAGCCTTCCACACAGTCCAGCGTGATCAGCTTGTTATAGCTCTTATGCCCGGACAGCACTTCGGCATAAGAGAAGGTGAGCGGTTTCTCGACCAGGCCCGTGACCCGCAGCCGGTAGGAGTCTATATCAACATGCTGGGGGCCTTTGATCGAATTCTCGTGGAAATCGCCGAGGTCGGACAGGCGTTCCCCCTGGTAGTCCTTTATCTGTACGGCGGACAAATCCCTGTTGTCGGATGCGGCATTGCCGGCGCAGCTTGCCAGAAGCGCCAGCATCAGAGTGCTCCAGGTGGTCAGAGAAAAAACGCGCTTTAGTTTCATAGCAGTTACCCTTTTACAGCATGAAGTTGATGGCAAACACCGCGTGGACCATGACCGATACCAGGAAGAGCAGCCACAGATAGCAATGGAATTTATAAAGCTTTAAATAATTCTTGTTCTGCATCAGGCCGCGCGCGAACTGGAATCCCGGCAGGCAGCGGCAGGTGAAAAAGACGAGCAGGCCCAGGACGATGTTGGATATGGCGAAAGCCAGTATGAAGTCCCTTGCTAGCTGAGAGTGAAAAAATGCATCCACGGCGCACCTCGATATCAATGATTTGTACAGTCGCTCTCCTTTTAAAGGTCGATCTCTGCCGGTCCGCGCGCCACATGTTTGATGGTGAACTGTGGATCGTTGCCGTAGGCCCAGAGGATCTTGTTTGTCCCTTTATGCAGCGGCTTGTCGAACTTATCGCCCGTGTCCAGCTTGCGCTTGAATTCCACGGTTATATAACCGCCGTCCGATTTGCCTCCCGACGCCAGAATGTCGTCCGTCCCGCCCTGCTGGGTATCGGGAGGATGGGGTCCGAACTGGCCGGTGCTGTACTGGTCGGCAATTGACAGGTTTCCGTCCTTAACGTAGCCCATGACGATATCGGCATGTAGCATCTTGGATTCGGGGTCGAAGCCCACGGCGACCCAACCCGGCGTCTTGGCCTTCATGCCCACGTAAACATACTGGTCGTCGGCGGTCCACCAGAGATCATAAGCGTCGAAGGACTTGTTGCTCCGGTACTCCCCCGGTGTGATCACGCCGTCCGCAACCCAGGTGACATTGCCCGTGACCGCCGGTTGATCTGCGGGCTGGGTGCTGACAGCCGGCGCAGGAACAGGTTGTGAGGAAGCTGACCGAGGTTGCTGGGCGGGCGCCTGGCATCCTGCCAGACTCAGAGCCAGCATTAATATCAGCGCCGGGATAACCGCGCGAAAAGCGTGAAGGTTAAACATCATGCCACCTGCCTTTATTCGATTTTTTTCTTAAGCCGTGCCCGGGTCAGCGAAGGCGCGCCTCGACGGCTTTCCAGTCGATGTTTTTGAGGAAGGCCTCGATATAGTCGGCCCGCTTGAGGCCGTAATCGGTGATGAAGGCGTGTTCGAAAACGTCCAGCACGAGCAGCGGCTGGCATCCTGCCGGGTGGCCGACGTCATGCTCGTTGATCCACTGATTAAATAGCCTGCCGCCGCTTACGTCCTGATAGAGTATGGTCCAGCCGATCCCGCGCATGGTCGCCGTGCCCTTGAGGTCCTGCAGCCAGGCCTCATAGCTGCCGAAGCCGTCGGACAGCAGCTTGCCCAGCTTCCCGTCCCTGTTGAGAGCGGCCTTGCCCCCCAGGTTCTCGAAGTAGTACTCGTGCAGCCGCATGCCGTTGAATTCCCAGCCCAGCCTTCTCTTAAGTTCGGCATATTCGGGGGTTGCGGCCTTGCCGTCCTTGAGCATGCCGGCAAGCGTGTCGAACAGCTTGTTGCTGTTGGCCACATAACCTTTGTAGAGCGTGAAATGGTTGTTCAGCAGAACGTCGCTGAATCCCTCCATCCCCAGCAGTTTCGCGTAATCCTTTGCCTCGTATGCCATTATTGATCCTCCTTATTGTTATTCAACCGTTTTTTTCAGGTCATTGAATACTTTGACGTGGTAGAGCTCGTGGTCGCGGATCCTGGTCAGTAGCTTTTTAAGCTTTTTATCGTCTATTTCTTTGGCAGCCTTGTCGTACCTGGCTGCAACCTCTTTCTCTATCTTGATATCGGCATCCAGCATCTTAGGAGCCGTTTTGGACCTATCGATTTTCGAGTGTTCCATGTGAGGGTGCCCGCCCCGGCTGACCATTTTCTCCGCCAGCCACCCCATGTGCTGCATCTCGTTGATGGCCTGGTCCTGCATCTCATTGCGCATCTCCTCGTTGGGCGCGAGGTAAGAATGCAGCAGGTACTGGATGATCACGGTGTACTCGTGCTCAATGCCCCAGTCGAGCACACGGGTGACCTTGTCGTTGCGCATGCCGCGCAGGTCCTTCATCTTCTCATCGGCCGCCTCTTTGGCGAAGCCCACGAAGTCGCCGTGGTGTGACATCTCGTCTGAGAGGATACGCTCCAGCAACCTCTTGATCCTGGAGTCCTTGATGAGGCCGATATGGTCGCGGTACATCTTAATCGCGTCCTCCTCGGCCAGCACGTCGTTTTTCATCCAGGCGGTCACGGTCTTGCCGCCCTGGCGCATCTTGCCCCGCGTGAAGCTGGGTGTGCCTCCCAGTTCGGTCACCGTCTCAGCCAGCCAGTCGAGGTGGCGCATCTCCTCGCGCGCTATGGCTTCGATCTCGCAGGAAAGTTCGCCTTCACCCATGGCATAGGCATGCGCCAGGTACTGGATGATGGCGGCATGTTCCCCCTCGATGTCCATGTTAAGCAGTTCGACGATCTCGGATTTTTTCAATTCCACCTCCATTTACTTACATGCATCAACCTGCGTTGGTCGCATGTTACCAGAATTATATTGCCTCAAGATGTGACGTAAGTCATTATTTCGCCGGGGAAAGCTCCACGGGTTTGAATCCTCTTAACCTCAGTGAGTTGGATACCACCGTCACCGAGCTGGCAGCCATGGCCAGCGCGGCCAGCATGGGATTGAGGAAACCGTACCGGCCGAATATGAATTGGAGCCCCGGCGGAACGTTGCCCGCAGAGAAGAAGGGATACAGTATGCCGGCCGCTACGGGTATGAGGATTACGTTGTAAGCGAAGGCCCAGAAGAGGTTCTGCTTGATCGTGCTCATAGTTCGCCGGCTCAGTGAGATGGCGGTGACTATACCGCCGAGGTCCCCTCTCATGAGCGTGATGTCCCCCGTTTCCATTGCTACGTCCGTACCCGTGCCCATGGCGATGCCTATATCGGCCTGGGCCAGCGCCGGAGCATCGTTGATACCGTCTCCGACCATCGCCACCACCTGGCCTTCCTGCTGCAATTTTAACACTTCGGACGACTTGTTTTCAGGCAGCACATCGGCGATCACTCCGTCTGTTCCTACCTGGGCTGCAACGTATTCGGCTGCTCGTGCGTTGTCGCCTGTCAGCATCATCACGCGCAATCCCATTTTTTTCATAGCGGAAACGGCCGCCGCGGCTTCCGGCTTGATCGTGTCGGAGAGAGCAAGCACCGCCGCTATCCTGTTATCGACACTCAGGAAGAGCACCGTTTTACCCTGGTTCCACAGGGTTTCGGCAACCCTGTCAACCGCGCCGGTCTCAATGCCGTTCTCCTGCATCAGCGTCTTGTTGCCGATCGTAATCGTATGGCCTTCCACGCCGGCTTTGATTCCCAGCCCGGGAAGGGCCTGGAAAGTCAGCGGGCCGGGCACGGCGAGGCCCCGTTCCTGAGCGGATTTAACAACGGCCTGCGCCAGCGGATGCTCGGAGTTGCGCTCCGCCGCCGCCGCCAGCCGCAGGGCCTCATCTTCCGAAAACGGCGGGACGGCGTTTATGTCTGTCAGCCGGGGACGGCCCAGTGTCAGTGTGCCGGTTTTATCCAGCATCACGGTGGTTATCCTGTGAGTGCGCTCAAGCGCCTCCCCGTTCCTGATAAGTATCCCGTATTCGGCGCCCTTGCCCGTTCCAACTATGATGGCGGTAGGCGTCGCCAGTCCCAGCGCACAGGGGCAGGCGATAATCAGCACGGCCACGAAGTTGAGCAGGGCGTAGACGAAAGAGGGCTGTGGCCCGATTATCAGCCAGATAAGAAAGGTGACGACTGCGATGGCGATGACCGCGGGCACAAAATAGCCGGCGATGATATCCGCCAGCCTTTGGATGGGCGCCTTGCTTCCCTGCGCCTCGTCGACCAGCCTGATGATCTGGGACAGCACAGTGTCCTTGCCCACCCTGGTCGCCCTGAACCTGAAGCTGCCCGTCAGATTGAGCGTGGCGCCGGTCACACTGTCACCCGCTTTTTTTTCGACCGGCATGCTCTCTCCCGTCAGCATGGACTCGTCCACCGCCGAATAGCCTTCGCTGACGATGCCGTCCACCGGCACCTTCTGGCCCGGTTTCACCAGTAAAATATCTCCCGCCACCACTTCCTCCACCGGCACCTCCACCTCCTGTTCGCCACGTACGACCATGGCCGTGTTGGGACGCAGGCCGATCAGTTTTTTAATGGCTTCGGAGGTCTGGCCTTTGGCGCGGGACTCCAGGAAACGCCCCATCAGTATCAGGGCTATGATCATTGAGGAGGTGTCGAAGTACAGGCCGTGGCCGATACCTGCCGCGGCAAAGAAATGCGGGAAGAGCACCACCGCCACGCTGTACAGGTATGCCGCCGATGTGCCCACAGCTATCAGCGTGTTCATGTCCGCCGCCCCGTGCTTGAGCGCGCCCCAGGCGCCCCTGTAGAAACGCAGGCCGGCCCAGAACTGCACCGGCGTGGCCAGTGCCCACAGCAAATACGGTTTCCAGGCGTAATCGAGCGCGCCGGTCATGCTGAGCGCCATGACCGCTGCGGCCACGCATAATGAGAATACGAACTGGTTCCTGAGCTCGATCATCTCGCGCTGAGAGGAAGCGTCCGCCCTGCCCTCTTCGGCCTCCGCCGCCTCTATTTCGTAGCCTGCATCGGCTACAGCGCGCAGCATCCCGGGGATGTCTGCGTCCCCGGTGTGCTCTACAACCGCCCTGTTTGACGCGAGGTTGACGCTTACCGAAACTACGCCCGGCAGTCCCTGCAGCGATTTTTCAACGCGGGAGACGCAGGACGCGCATGACATCCCGCCTACGGCGAAGGTGGTTTTAAGTGTTGCAGCCTTATCCTGCCCGGGCATTACAGCTCCAGGTGCTGTTCCCAGACGCCGTGCTGGGTGCAGTAGCTGAAGGAGAAGAGGTGTTTATACTCGGATGAATTGATCTCGAATGCATAAATAGGCTGGCCTTTTTCGGGCTTGAATATCTCTCTTCCCAGGTCCATGATGCGGCCGTCTTTTTTAACGCCGAAGGCCTGGATCCAGACTACGTAGTGTTCCGCCGTATTGGGATGGGGCGCTTCCCTGCCTACCACGATCTCCACCAGGTCCCTGCCCATTTTACCCTGTCCCTTGATCAGCTCGATGCTGGGGATGTGTTTCTCCCTGCCTTCGGAGGTACGTCCCCTGACCAGGTCGCTGAAATGCATTACCTTTCCCGGTTTCTCCTTTTTCATTACGCGCTGGGCCACCAGCCTGGAATCCAGCGTGCCGAGGCCCCCGCAGTCAGGCGTGTAGCAGGTGACATCGTTGAAGGCGCATTTAACCTGGCAGTTCGGGCAGGGGTCGGGCGGTTTGGGCGATTCGATCACGAAGCTGCATTTTTCGCACATCCAGTGAGTCATTATCGGTACTCCTCTCAGCGGTTATTTGTAGCCGTTCTCCCGGTGTTTCTGAGCGATGGTTTCCGCCAGCGCATCGAGGGCGGCGAAATCGGCCTCAGACGGACTGCCCTTGATATAAACGGGCGGTAGCACTTCAGGTTTTATGTTGGTCAGCATGCCGGTGATCTGTTCCAGGGTGCGGCCGCCCCAGCCGAAGGAGCCGATAATAGTGGCGAATTTCAGGTTGGGACGCAGCGCGTTTGCCAGGAAGGCGACATTGGCTGCCAGCGGGTGCGCTCCGCCCAGCACCGTGGGGGTCGCCAGCACCAGCGTTGCCGAGTCCACCAGGGCGATGGCTATCTTACCGGGATCGGCCACCGTCAGGTCGAACTGCCTGACGTTGACGCCCCGCTCCACCAGCGCACCCACCATGTGGTCCACCATGTCTTTAGTGCTGCCGTGCATGGAGACGTACGGCAGCAGCACCATATTGGCGGGTTCGTCGTAGACCCATCTCCTGTAAGCTTCGAGGATGAATTCGGGCCTGTCGTATACCGGTCCGTGGCTGGGAGCAATGACATCGATGGCGTAGCCCTTGAGCCGTTCCATGTTCTTTTTGATGTTGGTCCTGAACGGCAGCATGATCTCGCCGAAATATCTCTTGGCGGACTCATATACCTGGCCTTCGTCCTGGACGTAGAGGGCGGACTGCGCCAGGTGGGAGCCGAAGAAGTCACAGGAGAAAAGGATTTTTTCCTCGCGCAGGTAGGAAACCATGGTCTCCGGCCAGTGCACCCAGGGGGCATGGATAAACTCGAACGTCCTGTCGCCCAGTGACAGGGTGTCGCCGTCGTTGACGGTCATAATGGCGCCTTCGTCGAGACGCAGCAGGTCGATCAGCATGCCCTTGCATTTGGGTGTGCAGACAACCTTGGCCTCCGGGTACAGGTCCAGGATAATGGGGATGCTCCCGGCATGGTCCTGCTCGGCATGGTTGCAGATGACATAATCTATCTGCTCCACCTTGAGGTCATCGAGGTTGTCCGTGAGGACCATGTCCATAGTTGGATCCACCGTGTCCACCAGCGCGGTTTTTTCGCTGCCGCGGACGAGGTATGAGTTATAGCTTGTGCCGTCCGGCAGCGGTATGAGTGAGTCGAACAGGCGCCTGTCCCAGTCTATGGCGCCCACCGGATCGATACCGGGCCTGATCTGTAGCCTTTTCATGTTAATCTCCTCTCACAGCTTTTTAAACTGGCTCTTTTCCGCGCCGCAAACGGGGCAGGTCCAATCGTCGGGAATATCTTCGAACCTGGTACCGGGCTTAATGCCGCCGTCGGGGTCGCCTTTCTCGGGGTCGTAGATATACCCGCAAACGCTGCACTGATATTTGTCCATTGTCGCTTTTTCCTCCTTTTTATCTGCTACATAGCTCGGCGCCGTCTTGGGCGTGGTGCCCCGTTTGACCTGCTGGTAGTATGCATAGGTCAGCGGCTCGCCTTCCTTAATGACGTCGGCGTCGATAAGTTGCCCCACGAATATGGTGTGAGTATGAACGTCCATCTGCGATATCACCTTAGCCTCGAGATATGCCAGGGAATTATCCGTTACCACGGGCGCGCCGCTCAGCCCGGTTTTGTATCCGACGCCGGAGAATTTGTCGACATCGCGGCCGCTCTTGAATCCGAAGCCGCCGATAAAGCTGAGCGGCGTTTCACGGGACAGTATGGACGCCGTGAAGACTTTGCTGGCGGATATATATTCGTGCGTGAGGTTGCTGCGGTTGATCACTACCTGTACGACCTGAGGTTCAGAGCAAACCTGGATGACCGTGTTGGCGATCTGTCCGTTGATCCTGTCGCCCTTCAGGGATGACACGACGAAAAGGCCGTAGGTCAGAGAATACAGGGCTTTGGAGTTCATTATATGTATTTCACCTCCATACTATTATAGGATCATGCCCCATCGAGTAGATGGTGTTCCGTGCGCGTAAACCATCCGACGGGATCGCTGATATATTCCTTGTAATCGACCAGCGCCAGGTAGTGCCCCTGCTCTTCGGCGGAAACGGTTGTAAAAAACTCCTTTTCGGCGTCGGAAGACGCCTTGTCCGCCCTCTCCCTGTAGTAGTCGCGGGACTTTATTTCCAAATCCATAGCCCTATCGGCCGAGTCTATCTCCGCCTTTGTGCCCATAGGCTTAGTCGTCTCTTTGATCAGGCGCGAAAAGAGCGTCCCCAGCTTGACCGGTTTAGGGGGCTTGACGCTTGAAGCCGGCCAGCCTCGTTCGGCTGTCACGGCTGCATAGATCTCCTCGAAGCGCTTATAGTGAAGTCCCTCCTGTTCGGCCAGCCAGGAGAAAAGATCCTTGCCCACCCGGTTGGCGCTCTCCCGCGCCGCCAGAGTATAGAATTTTTTTCCGTCCAGCTCCATACGCAGCGCATATTTCAGCGCTTCTATAATGGCATTCTGCCCGTCTTTCATATACATCCTCCGTGCGCCAGATAGCCAATTATAACAATTTTTTAGCGTGCGAAAGTAATAAAAGTCACATTTGATTATAAACGATACTTACAATAAGAAAGGCCGGCCTTTAAAGGCCGGCCTTAAGGGATCCTTTAAAATGGACCGCTCAGCGGGCTATTTTTTCCAGGGCTTTGAGCTGTGTGTCCATGCCCTTGCCGTGGAGCTTGATCCTGATGGGTTTGCCGTTGCCGTACTTCTTGTACACCCGGCAGACCTCGCAGATGCTGGTGTCTTTGCCGGTTGCCCCGTGGTCATCCAGCTTGCAGTAGGTGCCCTCGATCTCCCAGCAGGGGAGGAACTGGTACATGGTGGACGGGCACTCCGCCTTTATCATCTCGGGACAATGGCACTTCTCCCAGCAGGGCTG